>JAEXXY010000134.1 GCA_023451855.1 Actinomycetes bacterium | reverse complement strand
CCTCGAGGGTGGCCACGAGCCGGTACACGACCGGGCGCCCGACGCCGAGCTCGCCGGCCAGCTGGGTGATCGTCAGGCCACCGGCGCGCCCGGGCAGGGCGAGCACCTCGAGCACCCGGATGCCGCGGTCGAGGGTCTGCGAGGACTCGCGTCCTGTGGGTTGCGCCACGACGTGCCTGCGCTCCTCAGCCCTCGGAGTGGGCGCCACCCGGCGCCGGCCGACCGAGGCCCTTCGACCACGACATGGCGTAGCGCCCGTCGTCGACGGCGAGGCCCCCCTCGCCGAGCTCGAGCGGGCGGAAGGTGTCGACCATGACGGCGAGCTCGTCGAACCGCTCGACGCCGAGAGAGCCCTCGGTGGCACCCGGCTGCGGGCCGTGCGGGTGGCCCCCCGGGTGCACCGAGATCGAGCCCTTGCCGATGCCCGAGCCCTTGCGCGCCTCGTAGTCGCCGTCGACGTAGAACATGATCTCGTCGCTGTCGACGTTCGAGTGGTAGTAGGGCACCGGGACGGCGAGCGGGTGGTAGTCGACCTTGCGCGGCACGAAGTTGCAGATGACGAAGTTCCAGCCCTCGAAGACCTGGTGGACCGGCGGCGGCTGGTGGATGCGGCCGGTGATCGGCTCGAAGTCGCGGACGTTGAAGACGTACGGGTAGAGGCAGCCGTCCCAGCCGACGACGTCGAGCGGGTGGAAGGGCAGCCTGTGGATGGTGCCGACGACCCCGCCCGGGCCGTTGCCGCGGTGCTTGATGTAGACGTCGGTCTGCGCGTCGGGGCTCTCGCCGATGTCCTCCGCGAGGAGGGGGGCCTGCGGCTGGCGCAGGTCGCGCTCGCAGTAGGGCGCGTGCTCGAGCAGCTGGCCGTACTTGCTGAGGTAGCGCTTCGGCGGCGCGATGTGGCTGTTGGCCTCGATGCAGTACGCCCGCAGCGGCTCGTCGGCAGCGGCCACGGGGAGCCATCGGTGCGTCGTGGCCCGCGGGAGGATGACGTAGTCGCCCTCCCCCACCTCGAACGCGCCGAAGACCGTCTCGACCCGAGCGGCACCGCGCTCGACGTAGACGCACTCGTCGCCGATGCCGTTGCGGTACCACGGGCTCGCTTGCGCCCCAACGGCGTACGAGATGCGCACATCACCGTTGCCCAGGACGAGCCGGCGGCCCGTCACCACGTCGGTGCTCACCACGGCGTCGGCGTCGAAGAGGTCGTGCAGTCGGAGGTGGCGCGGCGTCAGCGGGTGGTTCGGCGTCGTCGACTGGTCGGGCAGGTGCCACACCGCGGCGCCGACCGTCGTGGACGGGATGTTGCGGTGGTAAAGCAGCGAGGAGTCGGAGGAGAAGCCCTCCTCCCCCATCAGCTCCTCGTAGTACAGCTCTCCCGGCTGCCCGTCGGCGCCCGGGCGACGGTGCTGCGTGTGCCGCTTCGGGGGGATGTCACCGACCGCGTGGTAGTGCGCCATGGACCGCTGGCCTCTCTGTCGTCCTCACGTCGGCGCGTCCGCTCAACGGACGTGGACGTATCACTATGGCAACAGTGGAGTACGCTCCGGAACCATGTCAAGGACGCCGTTCGCGCCCCTGTTCGACCGTCTCGTCGACGACGCAGCGGTCTTCCCACCGGGAAACGCCGCGCTCGACGTCGCCGTGCGCGACCACCTCGACCGTCGCACGACCGGCCTCGGCCCGCACGTCGGGCCGCTCCTCGTCCCTGCGGCGGCCGCCGGTGACCTCGCCGCGCTCGCCGCCCTCGACGAGCGCACGACTGACGAACCCCTCGCGGTCTCGCTCGTCGTCCGTCCCGGGTCGCCGCACGCGGCGCTGGCAGACGCCGTCGCCCTGCTGCGCGACGACGAGCGGGTGCTGGTCACGGCCGGCGCGGTCGGCTGGTCCGCCGGCTGGCGGGCCCTGCTCGCCCTCGAGGTACCGCTCGTCGTCGAGGTCGGCACGGGAGCCGAGCAGGAGCGCGCGCTCGACGACGTCGCGCAGGCCGTCGACGACGACCACGACGTGCGGGCCAAGTTCCGCACCGGTCCGACGCCCACCTGGCCGTGGCCCGACGAGGCCGCGCTCGGTGCCTTCCTCGATGCCGCCGTCCTGCGCGGCCTGTCGTTCAAGCTGACCGGCGGGCTGCACCACGTCGTGCGAGGCCGGTACGAGGGCGAGCCGATGCACGGCCTGCTCAACGTCCTGCTCGCCGTCCACGAGGCCCTCGACGGCGCCGAGGCGCCGCACCTGGCCGCCACGCTCGGGCGCACCGACACCGAGGTGCTCGTCGGGGCCGTCTCCTCGCTCGGGCACGACGACGCCACCCGCGTCCGCCGGGGGTTCGCGTCGTACGGGTGCTGCGGCGTCCTCGACCCGCTGCGCGAGCTCGAGGCCCTCGGCCTGGTCCACTGAGCCGCTCCGCACCCTTCCCGCCACGCCTGCCCACACGCCCGCCCCGCACGAGTTCCTCACCACGACAAGGAGATCGACGTGACGACGACGTGGCTCGACGTCCCCGCCGACCACCCCTTCGGCATCCACACCCTGCCGTACGGCGTCCTCAGCACCGCCGACGACCCGAGCCGGCGCGTCGGCGTCCGCATCGGCGACCTCGTGCTCGACGCCGGCAAGGTCGCGGCGATCGGCCGCGACGCCGGGCTCGTCGGCGAGGGTCCCGACCTCGCCACCGCGTGGCTGACGCCCAGCCTCAACGCCTTCCTCGCCCTCGGGCGACCCGCCTGGACGGCCGCCCGGCAGTGGCTGACCGAGATCCTCACCGACGACGTGCACCGCGACGGGGTCTCCCCCCACCTGCACCCGCTCGCCGACGTGACCCTCCACCTGCCGGTCGAGGTGGCCGACTACGTCGACTTCTACGCCAGCGAGGACCACGCGAGCAACGTCGGGAAGGTCTTCCGCCCCGACAACCCTGCCCTGCCCCCGAACTGGAAGCACCTGCCGATCGGCTACCACGGGCGCTCGGGCACCGTCGTCGTCTCGGGAACCGACGTCGTGCGCCCCACCGGCCAGCGCAAGGCTCCGAACGACCCCGCACCGGTCTTCGGCCCGAGCACCCGCCTCGACATCGAGGCCGAGCTCGGCTACGTCGTCGGCGGCGCCACGGAGCTCGGTAGCCGGGTGTCGGTCGACGAGGCGCCGGACCACCTCTTCGGCGTCGTGCTGCTCAACGACTGGAGCGCCCGCGACCTGCAGGCCTGGGAGTACGTGCCCCTGGGCCCCTTCCTCGGCAAGTCGTTCGCGACGACGGTCTCCGCCTGGGTCACCCCGTTCGAGGCCCTCGCAGCCGCACGCGTTCCGCTGCCCGGCCAGAGCGACCCGGAGGTGCTGCCCTACCTGCGCGGCGACGCCTTCGGTCTCGACGTGCACGTCGAGGTCGCCCTCAACGGCACCGTCGTCAGCCGGCCGGAGCACCGCGTCATGTACTGGTCACCCGCCCAGATGCTGGCCCACCTCACCGTCAACGGCGCCTCGCTGCGCGACGGCGACCTCTTCGGCTCGGGCACGATCTCCGGTCCCGAGAAGGGCTCCCGCGGCTCGCTGCTCGAGCTGACGTGGAACGGCACCGACCCCCTGCAGCTGCCGGACGGGTCGACGCGGGGGTTCCTCGAGGACGGCGACACCGTGACCATGACGGCCTGGGCCCCAGGGCCGGACGGCGCGCGCATCGGCATCGCCGAGGCCACCGGCACGATCCGCCCCGCCCGCTGACCCAGGCTGCCGCTCGCAGCCCGACCGAAGGACCGACATGGCGCAGACCGCGACGACGTACGGCGTTCACTCCGAGGTGGGCCGGCTGCGCACCGTGCTCGTCTGCCGGCCCGGCCTGGCCCATCGCCGCCTGACGCCGAGCACGTCCGAGGACCTCCTCTTCGACGACGTCATGTGGGTCGAGAAGGCCCAGGCCGACCACGCCGACTTCGTCGCCCAGCTGCGCGGGCTCGGCGTCGAGGTCGTCGAGCTGCACGACGTGCTCGCCGAGACGCTGGCCATCCCGGCCGCGCGGGAGTGGCTGCTGGACCGCAAGATCGTCGCGAACACCGTCGGGCTCGGCCTCGTCGAGGGCACCCGCGCCTTCCTCGACTCCCTCGACCCGACGCGTCTGGCCGAGCTGCTCATCGGGGGCCTGGCCATCGGCGACCTCCCCGGCGAGTTCCGCACGCCGTACGTGCGGCTCGCCCTCGAGCAGGCCGGGGTGCGCGAGTACCTCATGCCGCCACTGCCCAACACCCTCTACACCCGCGACACGACGTGCTGGCTGTACGGCGGCCTCACCCTCAACCCGCTCTACTACGCGGCCCGCCGCGAGGAGACGCTCCTCTACAAGGCCGTCTACACCTTCCACCCGCGCTGGTCGGGCTCGACGGTCTGGTGGGGAGACCCCGAGAAGGACTGGGGCCGTGCGACGCTCGAGGGCGGCGACGTCATGCCGGTCGGCAACGGCACCGTCCTGCTCGGCATGGGCGAGCGGACCTCGCGCCAGGCCGTGAGCCAGGTCGCAGCCGCCCTGTTCGCCGATGGAGCCGCCGAGCACGTCGTCGTGGCAGCGCTTCCCAAGCTGCGCGCCGCGATGCACCTCGACACCGTCTTCACCTTCGCCGACCGCGACGTCGTGACGCTCTACCCGGCGATCATGGACCGCGTCCACACCTTCAGCCTTCGCCCGTCCGACGCCGCACCCGGGATCGAGGTCACCGACGAGGGCGGCACGCCGTTCGTCGACGTCGTGGCCCGCGCCCTCGGCCTCGACCGCCTCCGCGTCATCGAGACCGGAGGCGACGTGTACGCCTCCGAGCGCCAGCAGTGGGACAGCGGCAACAACGCGGTCGCCGTCGCGCCTGGCGTCGTGTTCACCTACGACCGCAACACGACAACGAACGCCCTGCTGCGCCGGGCCGGTATCGAGGTCATCACCATCGTCGGCTCCGAGCTCGGGCGCGGCCGCGGCGGCGGTCACTGCATGACGTGCCCGATCGTGCGCGACCCCGTCGACTACTGAGCCCACCGGTCGCACGGCACCGTCGCTGCTCCGGACGCCGAACGACCGGTTCCCGGTCTACCGTCGCGCCATGAGCGAAGCCACAGGTAGCCCGGGCCAGCCCGGGCAGGAGCACGTCGAGCAGGACCTGCACGGATCACGCTTCGACCGGGTCGACCTGAGCGACAGCACGTTCCGAGCCGTCGACCTGCGCGGCTCGGCGTTCGTGCAGGTCCACCTCACCGACGCCACCTTCCGGTTCACCGAGCTGCGTCGCGTCGTCATGCGCGGGGTCGAGCTGCAGGACGTCGACATCACCGGCGAGCTGCTCAACGTGACGGTCAACGGCGTCGACGTCGTGCCGCTCGTCGAGGCCGAGCTGGACCGGCGCGACCCCGACCGGCCGCGGATGCGCCCGACCGACCCGGACGGCTTCCGCGAGGCCTGGGACGCCGTCGAGCGGCTCTGGGCGGGCACGGTGGAGCGCGCCCGCACCCTGCCGCCGCAGCAGCTGCACGCCTCGGTCGACGGCGAGTGGTCGTTCGTCGAGACGCTGCGCCACCTCGCCTTCGCGACGGACGCGTGGGTCGGACGAGGCGTCCTCGGCGACCCCGCACCGTGGCACCCGCTCGACCTGCCGTGGGACGAGATGCCCCCGACGCCCGGAGTGCCTCGGGACCGGCAGGCGCGCCCCTCCCTCGACGAGGTGCTGGAGCTGCGGCACGAGCGGATGGCCACGGTGCGCGAGCTCGTCGACGGCATCGACGAGGCGGAGCTGGACCGGAAGACGACCCCGGTCGACGCGCCGGGTTGGCCGCCGCCCGGCCGGTCCTTCGCGGTGCGCGACTGCCTTCTCGTCGTGCTCAACGAGGAGTACCACCACCGGCTCTTCGCCGAGCGCGACCTCACGGCCCTCACGGGCCACCCCGACGCGTCCTGACCCCGGACGCGCGCGCGCCCCCACCCGTGCGGTGGGGGCGCGGTCGGATCGCGTCAGTGCAGGACGACAGGTGTTGCAGGCGCCTCCGCGTCCTCGTCGAGCAGGTGCGACGCCTCGTGACGGCGCGGCAGGAACCACGCCGCGACGAGCGTCGCCGCGCAGAGGATCGCCGCGACGAGGAACGTCCGGCCGTAGACGTCGGCGAGCTCGGCAACGGCCTGGGCCATCCCCTGCGGACCGAGTCGGTCCTTGACCGACGGGTCGAACTGGGCGCCCAGCACCGCGCCGGCCTTCGGCGAGTCGTTGAGGTAGGCGGTGAACACGACCGAGATGACGGCCACCCCGATCGAGCTCGCGATCTGCTGGGTGATGTTGAGCAGGGTCGACCCGCGCGCCACCTGGTGGTGGGTCAGCGTCTTGAGCGCCGAGGTCATGATCGGCATCATCGTGGCGCCCATGCCCAGACCCATGACGAACAGGACGGGGATGACGAAGCCCCAGTAGCTCGTGTCGGGACCGACGTGGGTCAGGGCGAACATGCCCGCGACGATGGCGACGAGGCCGAAGGGGACGATGCGCCCCACCGGGAAGCGGTCGGCGAGCGCGCCGGCGACCGGCATCGTCAGCATCGCGCCGATGCCCTGCGGGACCATGAGGTAGGCGGCGTGGAGCGGGGTCTCGGCCCGCACCTGCTGCAGGTACTGGGGCACGAGGAGCAGGCCGCCGAAGAATGCCGCCCCGAAGAGGAACATCGTGATCGTCGCGACCGTCAGGCGCCGGTTGGAGAAGAGCCGCAGGTCGAGCAGCGGGTGCGCCGGCCGGAAGCTGTAGCGGACGAAGGCCAGGATCATGACGAGGCCGACGAGCCCGGGCGCGAGGACCTTGCCGGAGGCGACGGTGCCCTCGCCCGGGATCGAGCTGACGCCGTAGAGGAAGAGCGCCAGGCCCGGTGACATGAGCAGCATGCCGATGAGGTCGAAGGACTCGGACGGCTGGGGCCGGTCGGACGGCAGGGCCCACAGCGCGTACCCGACGGCGACGAGGCCGATCGGCACGTTGATGAGGAAGATCCAGTGCCACGAGTAGTTGTCGATGAGCCAGCCGCCGAGGATCGGGCCGAAGATCGGGCCGAGCAGCATCGGGATGCCGAGCACGGCCATGAGCCGGCCCATCCGCTCGGGACCGGCGGCGCGGGTCATGATCGTCATGCCGAGGGGCATGAGCATGCCGCCGCCCAGGCCCTGCAGCACACGGAAGCCGATGAGGACCTCGATCGACCCGGCAGCCGCGCAGAGGGCCGAGCCGGCCGTGAAGAGGATGACGGCCATGATGTAGAGCCGCTTGGTGCCGAAGCGGTCGGCGGCCCAGCCGGTGAGCGGGATGACGGTCGCGAGGGCGAGCGTGTAGGCCGTGACGGTCCAGGCGACGGTGCTGTAGGCGAGGGGCTGGCCGCCCGGCTCGGCGAAGACGGTCTGGAACTTCGTCAGGGCGATGTTGACGACCGTGATGTCGAGGATCGACATGATCGCGCCGAGCACGACGACCCCGGCGACCTTGAGGACCGCGGCGTCGAGCTTGTCGGGATGGCCGGGCGGGAGGCCCGCGGGGGTCGTGGTGGTGGATGAGGACACAGCGGTGCTCCGGACTCGAGGTGGAGTGTGGGCACGGCGTCGGCGCCGTGGGCAGCGGTGGTGACCGCGCGAGCGACATTGTGCCCGGAACCACCGACACCGGGACAAACCCTTTTCGCCGTCGCGGCACGACCTCGCCCGGACGTGCGACGCGCCCCCACCTCGTTCGCCTCGTTCGGTGGGGGCGCGTCGGTGCGCGGAGGGTCAGCCCTGCTTGCGCGGCTGCTTGCCCTCCACGACCTGGGTGCTCGCGACCTTGTCGTGCAGCGCCTGGCGCTTGTCGTCCCAGAGCGGCCACAGGTAGTCGATGAGCGTCAGGATGCCGACGAACTGCCCGGCGAGCGGGACGAGGCGGCGCAGCGCCGCGGTCCCCAGCGGCAGCGGGCCCGGCTCGGAGACGCGACGGACACTGATGCCGAGCGCCATCTTCCCCGGGGTCTGGGCCACGGTGGTCCAGAACGCCACGCAGTACACCGAGACGAAGATCCACGACGAGATGCCGATCCGCAGGGACTGCGACGTGAGGTCACTGACCATGCGCTCCATCGCCGCCTGGTCCTGGGTGGCCGCGACGTCCATGAACCGCTGGAACGTGTCGGTGAAGTCGGGGGCGACGATCCGGGTGAGGATCAACGAACCGATGAGGAGGATGACGCCGTCGATGAGCCAGGCCGCGAAGCGCTTGCCCCACGACGCGAGCGGCACGCCGTCGGCGGTCGTCTTGACGTTGTACAGCCACTGCGCGCCCGGCCCGGGAGCGGTGTACTGGGGGGCCTGCTGGTACGGGGACTGCTGGTAGGGCTGCTGCCCCTGCTGCCAGCCGCCCTGTGGCGTGGGCGTCGTCGGGCTCGGCGCCCCGGGGGCGGTGGGGGCCGCGGCCCCGGTGGCGTCGCCTCCGGGGTCGGCGCCGTACGCGCGCCCGATCGTGCTCTGTGAGGCGGTCGGCGACTTCTTCGGCGCGGTGTGGTTGGTCCACGTGACCCCGTCCCAGTACCGGAGCATGTCGGGGTTGCTGGGGTCGTCGTACCACCCGGAGGGCTGCTGGCTCATAGCTCAACTCTGCCACGCCGACGGGCCCGTCACCGGTAAGGGTGACGGGCCCGTGGCCGTGGTGTCTCAGAGGTTGCCGCGCTTGTCCTGCTCGCGCTCGATCGCCTCGAAGAGGGCCTTGAAGTTGCCCTTGCCGAAGCCGAGCGAGCCGTGCCGCTCGATGAGCTCGAAGAAGACCGTCGGGCGGTCACCCAGCGGCTTGGTGAAGATCTGCAGGAGGTAGCCGTCCTCGTCGCGGTCGACGAGGATCTTGCGCTTCTGCAGCTCCTCGATCGGCACGCGGACGTTGCCGATGCGCTCGCGCAGCTCGGCGTCCTCGTAGTAGCTGTCCGGGGTGTCGAGGAACTCCACGCCGTTGGCGCGCAGGGCATCGACCGAGGCGAGGATGTCGTTCGTCGCCACGGCGAGGTGCTGGGCCCCGGCGCCGCGGTAGAACTCGAGGTACTCGTCGATCTGGCTCTTCTTCTTGGCGATGGCCGGCTCGTTGAGCGGGAACTTGACCCGGTGGTTGCCGTTGGCCACGACCTTGCTCATGAGGGCCGAGTAGTCGGTGGCGATGTCGTCGCCGATGAACTCGGCCATGTTGACGAAGCCCATGACGCGGTTGTAGAAGCCGACCCACTCGTCCATGTGGCCGAGCTCGACGTTGCCGACGATGTGGTCGAGCGCCTGGAACAGACGCTTGGGCTGGCCCTCGCGACGGACGTACGTGGAGGCGGCCGGCTCGTAGCCGGGCAGGTAGGGGCCTGCGTAGGTCCGGCCGTCGACGGTGCGCTGGACGAGCGTGTGGCGGGTCTCCCCGTAGGTGGCGATGGCCGCGATGCGCACGGTGCCGTGCTCGTCGGTGTGGTCGGCCGGCTCCTCGAGGACGGTGGCCCCGGCCTTGCGGGCCTGGGCGATGCACTTGTCGACGTCGGGCACCTCGAGGGCGATGTCGACGACGCCGTCGCCGTGGCGGCGGTGGTGGTCGGCGAGGGGGCTGTCGGGGTCGACGGCGCCCTTGACGACGAAGCGGATCGAGCCGCTGCGCAGCACGAACGCCTTGTGGTCGCGGTTGCCGTTCTCGGGGCCCGAGTAGGCGACGAGCTCCATGCCCCACGCGCTCTGGTAGTAGTGCGCGCTCTGGGTGGCGTTGCCGGCGACGAAGACGATCGCGTCCCAGCCGGTGACGGGGAAGACATCGGTGTTCTCGTCGTACTCGACGAGGCCGACGAGCTGCTTGAGCTGGTCGAGGTCGAGGTCGGCCTCGCGCTCCTGCTGGGTGAGGTCGGCGGCGGTGAGGTCGGCGGCCTGAGACGGCATCGTGTCAGTCATGGCGGGAGCGTGGCCCACCCGGCCGTCATGGTCAACAGGACGACACGCGGATAGGCAGCATGCACAAAGTGTTGCCTGCTGGCCGAGTTCCACTGGACAATGTGCCCATGTCGACGACGACCCCCGGACCGGCTCCCCGGCCCCCCGTCGACGCCCTCGACTGCCGCATCCTGCTGCTGCTCCTGCACGAGCCGGGCATCGGGGTCCTCGGGGCCTCCCGCCGGCTGGGCGTGGCCCGCGGCACGGTCCAGGCCCGGATCGACCGGCTCCAGCGAACCGGCGTGCTGCGGTCGATGGCGCCCGACGTCGACCCCGCCGCACTGGGGTATCCCGTCACCGCCTTCTGCACCCTGGAGATCCGCCAGGGCCGCGGCGGCCACTCCCCCGTGGTCGAGCACCTCGCCGCGATCCCCGAGGTGCTCGAGGCGCACACCATCACCGGCTCCGGCGACGTGCTCATCCGCATCGTCGGGCGCGACAACGCCGACCTGCAGCGCGTCATCGACCGCGTCGTCGACGACGAGCACGTGACGCGCGCGTCCACCGTCATCTCCCTCGCCACCCGCCTCGACCACCGCACCGTCCCGCTCGTCGAGCACCTGCTCGACCTCGCCCGAGGAGGCACCACACCGTGACCCCCGACCACCGGACCCCCGCCACCCCGGTCACCGCACCCGACCTCACGACGCCGCTCCCCGACGTCCGCCTCACCCACCCGGAGTGGAGCCGCTCGGCGACCATCTACCAGGTCAACCAGCGCAACCTGACGCCGGAGGGCACCTTCCGCGCCGCCGAGGCGCACCTGCCGCGCATCCGCGACCTCGGAATCGACATCGTGTGGCTCATGCCGGTCAACCCGATCGGCGAGCTGAACCGCAAGGGCCCGCTCGGTAGCCCGTACGCCGTGCGGGACTACCTCGGGGTCAACCCCGAGTTCGGCACCTTCGAGGACCTGCGCCACTTCGTCGACACCGCGCACGACCTCGGCCTCAAGGTCATCCTCGACTGGGTCGCCAACCACACCGCGTGGGACAACCCCCTCGCCGAGGAGCACCCCGAGTGGTACGCCCGCGACTGGAAGGGCGACTTCCGCCCGACGCCGTGGTGGGACTGGGAGGACATCATCGACCTCGACTACGCCCAGCCCGGCCTGCGCCGTTACATGGCCGACGCCATGGCCTACTGGGTGCGGGAGGCCAACGTCGACGGGTTCCGTTGTGACGTGGCCGGATTCGTGCCCCTCGACTTCTGGGAAGGTGTGCGGGCCGAGCTCGACGCGATCAAGCCGGTGTTCATGCTGGCCGAGTGGGAGTCGCGCGACCTGCACACCCGGGCTTTCGACATGACGTACGCGTGGAGCTGGAACGAGACGATGCACCGCATCGCGATGGGCAAGGCCGACGTCGAGGCGCTCAAGGTGTACTACGCGTGGAACGACCGCTTCTACCCGCGTGACGCCTACCGCATGACGTTCGTCAGCAACCACGACAAGAACGCGTGGGAGGGCACCGAGTACGAGCAGTTCGGCGACGCCCTCGAGGCCGCCATCGTGCTGTCGGTCGTCGGCGAGGGCGTGCCCCTCGTCTACAACGGTCAGGAGGCCGGCAGCGACAAGCGGCTCGCGTTCTTCGACAAGGACCTCATCGAGTGGCGGGAGGACCCGCAGGGCGAGCTGTACCGCACCCTCTTCGCCCTGAAGAAGGCACACCGCGCGCTGTGGAACGGCGCCTGGGGCGGGCGGATGGTGCGCGTGCCCAACAGCGACGAGGCGTCGGTCATCGCGTTCGTCCGCGAGGCCGAGGGCGACCGCGTCTTCGCCGCCTTCAACCTCTCCCCCGAGGACGCCACGGTGACCCTCGGCGAGGGGCCCCAGCCCGGCTCGTGGGTCGACGCCTTCGACGGGACGCCGGTGACGCTGGCCGTCGGCGACACCCTGACACTCCCGGCATGGGGCCACCAGGTGCTCGTCGGGGCATGACCCTCCCAGGCGCGAGAGGCTCCCACGACCCGCGTCGTGGGAGCCTCTCGCGTGCCGGTGGCTGTCAGCTGTTGGTGACGGTGATCGGCGCACCGTTGCTGACGAGGCGCCAGTCCGTGCTCGAGAACGTCGCCGGGTCGATGACCTTGTTGGCCGTGGCCCAGTCGATGAGCAGCTGGCGGATCTCGATCTGCCGGTTGTAGACGACCGGGGCCGTGGTGACACCCGGGAAGCCGCCACCGCCGGACTGCCGGTAGTTGTTGATCGCGACGACGAACCGCGCGTCGGCGGCGACCGGCGCCCCGCCGTAGGCGAGGTTCGTGATGCGCGAGCCCACCGCCTTGGCGAGGTCGATGTCGTAGGTGAGGTCGGCGTCGAGGCCGCCCATGATGTCGTAGTTGTAGTCGGGCGTGCCGCCGGCGTTGGTGATGGTGTCGGCCGCGACCGGCCCGGTGCCCGAGTAGGTCTGGAAGTAGGAGGCGCTCTTCTCGAGGTAGTCCTTGACCTGCGCGCCGGTCAGCACGATGCCGAGCAGCGTGTTGTCGTAGATGTAGAGACCGGCGACGTCGCGGATCGTCACGTCGCCCTGCGGGATGGCCGCGAGCTTGTTGAACGGCGCGGCGATCGACAGCATCGGCAGTGCGCCCTCGGGCGTGCCGGCGAGCGCCTTCTTGACGGCGTCGGCCTGGACGAAGTTGATGAAGTCCATGGCCGGGGTGTCCTCGTACCGCGACGTGGCCGCCGACATCGCCTGCGTGCAGGTGCCGATGACGCCGTTGACGTAGGCGAGGACCTTCTCGTGGGCGGACCTGACGGCGCCGGTGACGGCCGGGTCCTCGGGCACCGCGTTGGCGTTCCAGAGCCGACCGGCGGAGTCGACGACCTGCCACTGGCCCCGGACCTTCTGCAGCGAGAGCGTCATCTCGGCCACGCGCATGCCCCAGTAGAGGGGCTCGACGAGGAGCACCGGCTTGCCGGTCTGGGTGTTCGTGGCCTTGTCGACGACCTCGACGTGCGAGTGCCCGACGAGGACGGCGTCGATGCCCGGCACCTGCTCGGCCATGAGCCGGCTGGCGTTCTCGACGTAGGGCAGCGCGTCGCCCCACGAGGACTTGCCGTTGGTGCCGGAGTGGCACGACACGATGACGACGTCGGCGCCGGCGGCCTTGAGTCGCGGCACGAAGACCTTGGCCTGCTCGATGATGCCGGGGAACTTCAGCCTGCCCTCGACGTTGGCCTTGTCCCAGATCGCGACGCCCGGGGTGACGAGGCCGAGGATGCCGACCTTGATCGGCTTGCGGTCCTCGAGCTTGACCGTCTTGATGACCCACGGCTTGAAGGCGGGCGCGCCGGTGTTCCAGTCGACGGTGTTGGCCGACAGGAGCGGGAAGTCCAGCTGCTTCTCGAAGGCGCGCAGGGTGTCGATGCCGTAGTTGAACTCGTGGTTGCCGAGCGCGGCGGCGTCGTAGCCGACCTGGTTCATCGCCGCGGCCATCGGGTGGGTGGCCCCGCCGGTGATGGGGTCGATCTTGGCGTAGTAGTACGCGAGCGGCGTGCCCTGGATCGTGTCACCGGCATCGAGGGTGATCGTCGAGGCGGCGCCGAGGTCGGCGCGACGCATCTTGACGATCGAGGACGCCTTGGCGATGCCGATGTCGTTGTGCGTCTTGTCGTCGTACTCGCGGTTGTTGAAGTAGTCCCAGTTGAAGACGTTGCCGTGCAGGTCGGTAGTGCCGAGGACGGTGAGGGTGACGATCTCGCCGTCGGTGCCCGCGCCCGCGCCAGCAGCGCCGGCAGTGCCGGCCGCACCGGCGGGCGAGGCGGCGGCCACGGTGGCGATGCCCGCCCCGCCGACCGCGGCCATCGCGAGCAGCTGTCGACGCGTCGTGGGGCAGGAGAGGAAGTCAGGGGTCTCGTTGGTGCTCATGTCGTCCTTGTCTGCCGCGCCGGGGTGCCGCGCGGGGTCACGATGAGGTGTGGGGGTCGGCCCCGCCGGGGCGGGACGGGCCTGACCCTAGCCGCGGCCGGGGACGAACGGGGCGATGAGGACCAGCCGCCTTCGTGAACTGCGGGTGACGGCCCCGTGACGCTCAGCGGCGGCCGACGAGCCAGAGCCGGATCTTCTCGATCCGCTCGGTGACCTGCTCGGTGCTCGCGGCCGCGAGGTCGGGCCCACCGCACGCACGCCGCAGGTCCATGTGGACGTTGGCGTGCGGGTAGCCCTTCTGGCGCGCGTACGCGGCGACGAGCTGGTTCAGCTCCTTGCGCTGCGCGGCCAGCGCGCGGTGCGCGGCCACGGGGACCGGCCCGGCGGCCTTGGGCGCCTTGCGCACCTGCTTGCTCTGGCGCTCGCGCAGCAGCTGGGCGACCTGGTCGGGCTCGAGCAGGCCGGGCAGCCCGAGGTAGTCCTGCTCGTCCTCGGAGCCGACCTCGGCGTGCATCCCCCACTGCTGCTTGTCGAAGAGCACGTGGTCGAAGTGGGCCTCGGACTCGAGGGCCTCGAACTGGCCCTCGGCGAGGTCGCCGCTCGCCTTCTCCGGTCGCGCGGCCTCGTCGAGCAGGGCCTGCTCCTCGGCCCACATCTGCGCGACGTCGTCGGGGTTGGGCTTGCGGTCGAGGGCGTGGTCGCGCTGCTCCTCGAGGCGCTGGGCGTGGTCGAGGACGACCGGCACCGAGGGCAGGAAGACCGACGCGGTCTCGCCGCGGCGGCGGACCCGCACGAAGCGTCCGACGGCCTGGGCGAAGAAGAGCGGTGTGGAGGTCGAGGTGGCGTACACGCCGACGGCGAGACGCGGCACGTCGACGCCCTCGGACACCATCCGCACGGCGACCATCCACCGCGACGTGCCGTTCGAGAACTCCTCGATGCGCTTCGAGGCGCCCTGGTCGTCGGAGAGCACGACGGTCGGCGACTCGCCGGTCAGCCCGCGCAGGTGGGCGGCGTAGGCCCGGGCCTGGGTCTGGTTGCTGGCGATGACGAGGCCACCGGCGTCCTCGATGTGCCGGCGCACCTCGGTGAGGCGCTTGTCGGCCGCGGCGAGCACCGCCGGGATCCACTCGCCCTTGAAGTCGAGCGCCGTGCGCCACGCGTTGGCCACGGCGTCCTTGGTCATCGGCTCGCCGAGGCGCGCCTCGAGCTCGTCGCCGGCGCGGGTGCGCCACCGCATCGTGCCGCCGTAGGCCATGAACAGGACCGGCCGCACGACGCCGTCGCGCAAGGCCTCGGCGTAGCCGTAGGCGTAGTCGCTCGAGCTGACGAGGACGCCCTCCTCGTCGAGCTCGTAGCGCACGAACGGGATGGGCGAGGTGTCGGAGCGGAACGGGGTGCCGGTCAGCGACAGGCGCCGCGCCGCGGGCTCGAAGGCCTCGCGGATGCCGTCGCCCCAGCTCTTCGTGTCGCCGCCGTGGTGCACCTCGTCGAGGATGACGAGGGTGGGCCGGGAGGTCGTCAGCTCGCGGTGCAGCGACGGGCGCGAGGCGACCTGCGCGTACGTCACGGCGACGCCGTGGTAGTCCTCGCTGTGCCGCCCGATGCTGTTGCTGAACTTCGGGTCGAGGCTGATGCCGACGCGTGCGGCGGCGTCGGCCCACTGCGTCTTGAGGTGCTCGGTGGGCGCCACGACGGTGATGCGGTGCACGATGCCGGCCGACAGCAGCTCGGTGGCGACGCGCAGGGCGAAGGTGGTCTTTCCGGCGCCGGGCGTGGCCACGGCGAGGAAGTCGCGCGGGGACTTCGCCTGGTAGAGGTCGAGGGCCTCCTGCTGCCAGGCGCGCAGCTTGCTCGCGGTACCCCACGCGGCCCGCTCCGGGAAGGCGGGTGGGAGGTGGAAGGCGGCCCCTGAACTCATAGGGCGCCCACGGTAGCCGCTCCCGTCCGGCGACATGCCGAGGCCCCGCCGTGTTGGCGGGGCCTCGGTCGGGATGCTATGTGCCGCAGGCGAGCCGGGCGAACAGGGGCGTCAGCTGGACGCTGTCCGCGGCATCGTCGCAGGTCAGGCGCGGTAGGCCGTCCACTGCGCCTGCATGCGGGACTTCTGGCCGGTCGTGAACTCGTTCATGCAGGAGTCGTAGGTGTAGTCCATGAAGTTCTTGATCGGGTCGAGGCCGGGGCTCGTGCACGTGTCGCGGCCGGTGGGGCAGCCGTAGGCCGGGCTCGCCTCGGCGGGGGTGTCGTCGACGTAGTCACCCGAGCCCGAGCAGCCGCCCTGGAAGGTGTGGTACAGCCCGAGCCAGTGGCCGACCTCGTGGGTCGCGGTGTCGCCCTGGTTGTAGTTGGTCGCCGATCCGCCGGGCATCGACGCGTTGAGCATGACGACGCCGTCCTGCGTGCCGGGGTTCTTCTTCGGGAACGTCGCCCACCCGAGCAGGCCGTCACCGATGTTGGCGGCGTAGAGGTTGAGAGCCGCCTTGCCGCCCTGGTGGAGGGCGTTCTTCATGTCGCGCTCGGCCGTGGAACCCGGGGTCACCGTGTACCACGCGGCGTTGTTCGTGACGTCGGTGCCGGCGAGGCGGAAGCTGAACCCGCTGCCGCTGTAGGCGTTGTTGAGCACCGAGATCTGGCTGTTGATCGTCGACGCGCTGATGGCTCCCTGCGAACCGCTCGTGATCGTGTGGAAGTACACGTCGATCGTGGGGCTCGTGAAGGCTGACCCGCCACCGGGCCGGGCGGCCGCGCCGGACGAGGTGAGGCTCATCCCCTTGGCCGCGAGGGCTTTGCCGAGGGCCGCCTCGTTGGCGCGCACCTGGGCGTCGGACAGCTCGTGCGGGTCCTTCGCGGTGCCGTGCATGCTGCGGGCGCCGACCGCGGCCGGGTCGAGGCAGGCCGAGCCGGTCCGGGGGTCGAGCGTCGGGGACGCCATGGCCGGGGCGGCCAGGGAGGCGGCGACGAGCGCGAGCGGAGCAGCCAGCGCCAGTGAGCGGAGCTTCATGAGGGAGAGCCTTTCTCGCTGTCACGTCGCCCGATCGGGTGACGCTAGCCAGCGAGCGTAGGAACGCCCGGGTCAGGCAGACCGCCGCAGCCGGTAAAGACTGTGTCAGGAAACGCTCAGGAGTCGCCGCCGCCGCCGGAGCCACCGTCGCCGCCGTCCTGGGGGTCGCGCAGGCCCTCGTAGATCTCCTTGCACACGGGGCACACCGGGAACTTCTGCGGGTCGCGGCCGGGCACCCAGATCTTGCCGCAGAGGGCGACGACCGGTTCGCCGGTCAGGGCGCTCTCGAGGATCTTCTCCTTGCGCACGTAGTGCGAGAAGCGCTCGTGGTCGCCCGGCTCCTGGAGCTCCTCGCGGACCTCCTCGCGCTCGATCGTGGCCGTGCCCGCGCTGCGCAGCGGCTGCGGCTCGTTCTCGAAGGGGTCGGGAGGCATCGTGCTCATGTCGCGAGTGTAGGACGCTTCTCCGCCGCCTCGAGCAGCCGTGCGCCTGCCGGGTAGGTGGCGAGGACGCCCGGCAGGGCACCGGGACGTCCGGACAGCAGCACCGCCTCGACGCCGGCGCGGGGGGCGGTCGGGTCGGGCTCGAGCCCGAGGCGTCGCAGCGTCTGGCGGGCCACCGCGACGGGCGAGTCGAAGATCGTGACGCCGGCCGGCACCGCCGCGGTGATGTGCTCGGCGACGAGACCGTAGTGGGTGCAACCCAGCACGAGCGAGCGGACCTGCGCCGGCGTGCGCTCCGCAGCAAGCGCGACCGCGGCCTCGACGGCGTCGAGGTCGCCGGCCTCGATGGCCTCGGCGAGCCCGAGCGCCGCCACGGGGTGGGTCTCGACGTCGGCGGCGAACGCGTCGACGAGGCCGCGCAGGTAGTCGCTGCTCGTCGTCGCGGCCGTCGCCCACACCGCCACGGGCCCGCCCGCGGCCGCCGCCGGGCGGATCGCCGGGACGGTGCCGATGACCGGAACCTCCGGCTCGAGCTCGGCGCGGACGGCGTCGAGGCCGTGCACCGAGGCCGTGTTGCACGCCACGACGACGGCGTCGGGCTCGTGCTCGAGCGCAGCCCGGGCGAGGTCGAGCACGAGCCGCCGCACGTCGTCGGGGTGCCGCGGCCCGTAGGGCATGTTGTCGGGGTCGAGCGCGAGCACGAGACCGAGGTCGGGACGCAGGGTCAGCAGCGCGTCGGCGTAGGCGACGAGGCCCAGGCCGCTGTCGACGAAGGCGACGCGTCGGGGCCGGGCGGGGCTCGCAGTGTCGGGGTGCATGGGCCTGCCCGTCAGTTCATCGTCGGGTCGTCGGGGAAGCTCGCCACGTAGGCGAGGCTGTCGCGCTGGCGCCGCAGCACGGAGCGCCAGAGGTCGTCGGGGTCGGCGGTGAAGGCGTCGCGCACCTCGGCGTCGACGACGTACCAGTCGCCGCGGAGCACCTCTCCCTCGAGCTGCCCGGCGTCCCAGCCGGAGTACCCGGCGAAGATCCGCATCCCGGCCAGCTCGGCGGCCACGACGGGCGTCGGGACGTCGAGGTCGACGAGGCCGATCGAGCCGAAGAGGCGCTTGACGCCGAGCGGCTCGGGCACGTCGCCCGGCACCGTCACCAGGCCGAGGGCCGACGACGTCGACACCGGCCCGCCCTGGAAGATGACGTGCGGCGCCGTGACGACGCGCTCCCAGCCGGGCAGCACCGAGTCGACGCCGGCCGTCAGCGGCTTGTTGAGCACGACGCCCTGGGCGCCGCCCTCGTCGTGGTGGAGCATGAGCACGACCGAGCGGTGGAAGACGTCACCGCCGACCGAGGGCGTGGCCACGAGCAGACGGCCGGTGTGGAAGCGCGGGCTCACGGGCCCAGCCTTCCACACCGGCCGGTCGGTTCTGCGGTCGCTCAGAAGCGCGCGCCGCGGCGGTTCGGACGCTCGTCGTCGCCCCAGCGGGACACGAGGCCCTCGTCACGGCCACGACGCTGGTCGCGGCTGTCGCGCCCGTCGCGGTCGTCACGACCCCGGTTGCCGCCGTGGTGCGGGCGGAACCCGCCGCGCGACCCCTGGCGCGGGCCGCGCGGGCCGGCAGGTCCGCGTCGGTGCTGCTTCGGGCCGGCGATGAGGCGCTGGAAGTCCTCCTCGGCGATGGCCACGCCGCTCGGCGTCGTGGCGCCCGTGGCCGCGATGATCGCATCGCCGGGCGTGGCCCGGACCGGAGCGATGTCGAGCCCGGCGTCCTTGAGCTGGCGCTCCATCGTGCGGCGCTGGTGCGGCAGGGCGAGGGTCACGACGGTGCCCTTGTC
>JAEXXY010000042.1 GCA_023451855.1 Actinomycetes bacterium | reverse complement strand
GCCGGCACCCGCCGCGCGCGGACGCCGTCGCCGCGGCCGTGTCGTGGCCCCCGCCGGCCCGCCCAAGGCGACCGCTGACGGTGGTGGCGAGGGCGCCTGACCTCGGTTTGGAGCAGCACGCTCCTGCCGGTACCCTTGATCCTTGGTGCGCCCACCGGGCCCGTGTTGACGGGCCGGTTCCGAAAGCGGCGATCACCCCTGAACGAAGAGAGTGAGTTTCACTGTGTACGCGATTGTTCGCGCTGGCGGTCGCCAGGAGAAGGTCTCGGTGGGCGATGTCCTGCTCATCGACAAGGTGACGGGCCAGCCCGGCGATGCCGTCCAGCTCACCCCGCTGCTCCTCGTCGACGGCACGACCGTCACGTCGGATGCCGCCAAGCTGTCGAAGGCGTCGGTCCAGGCCGAGGTCGTGAAGGCCGCCAAGGGCCCGAAGATCACGATCATGAAGTACAAGAACAAGACGGGCTACCGGAAGCGTCAGGGTCACCGCCAGCCGCTGACCCAGGTCAAGATCACCGCGATCGACGCCTGACCCGGCCGACACACAGACCTCACAAGGAGCAACGACATGGCACACAAGAAGGGTGCGTCCTCGACCCGCAACGGTCGCGACTCGAACGCACAGTTCCTCGGCGTCAAGCGTTTCGGTGGCCAGAAGGTCAACGCGGGCGAGATCCTCGTCCGTCAGCGCGGCACGCACTTCCACCCGGGTGAGGGTGTGGGTCGCGGTGGCGACGACACGCTGTTCGCCCTCGTCGCCGGCGCCGTGAAGTTCGGCACCAAGCGCGGCCGCAAGACCGTCAACATCGAGCAGCCGGAGACCGCTGCCGCTGAGTGATCGCCTCGATCACCACTGATGTACCGGAAGGGCGGGCCCGCGCGGCCCGTCCTTCCGCCTTTCCCGGGCCACCCCGCATCCGAAATGACGTGGCAGTCCCTCGCAGGCTCGCGAGTGCCACCTCCTCGGCTCCAGCCATCGTGCGGATGCGTCGGCCCACCCTGAACTGGAAGAGTGACCTCCCATGGCAGTGACCTTCGTCGACCGTGTCGTGCTGCACCTGGCCGCCGGCAACGGCGGGCACGGCGTCGCGTCGGTCCACCGTGAGAAGTTCAAGCCGCTCGGCGGCCCGGACGGCGGCAACGGTGGCCACGGCGGGTCGGTCGTGCTCCGCGTCGACCCGCAGTCCACGACGCTGCTCGACTACCACCGCCACCCGCACCGGAAGGCCGGCAACGGCGCCCCGGGCGCCGGCGACGAGAAGAACGGCGCCGACGGCGACGACCTCGTCCTGCCCGTCCCGGAGGGCACGGTCGTCAAGGACGCGTCGGGCGCCATCGTCGCCGACCTCGTCGGGATGGGCACCGAGCACGTCATCGCGCGAGGCGGCCGCGGTGGCCTCGGCAACAAGGCGCTGTCGTCGGTGCGACGCAAGGCGCCGGGCTTCGCGCTGCTGGGGGAGCCGGGGGAGGAGATCGACGTCGTCCTCGAGTTGAAGACGCTCGCCGATGTCGCCCTGATCGGCTTCCCGAGCGCGGGCAAGTCCTCCCTCGTGTCGGTGCTGTCGGCCGCGCGGCCCAAGATCGCCGACTACCCGTTCACGACGCTCGTGCCCAACCTCGGCGTCGTCACGGCCGGGTCGAGCCGGTTCACCGTGGCCGACGTCCCGGGCCTCATCCCCGGCGCCCACGAGGGCAAGGGGCTGGGCCTGGAGTTCCTGCGCCACGTCGAGCGCTGCTCGGTGCTCGTGCACGTCATCGACTGCGCGACGCTCGAGCCGGGTCGCGACCCGATGACCGACCTCGACGTCATCGAGAACGAGCTGTCGCTCTACGTGCCCGACGCCGACCTCGGCGGCCGCCCGATCGCCGAGCGCACCCGCATCGTCGTGCTCAACAAGGCCGACGTGCCCGAGGCGCGCGAGCTCGCGGAGATGGTCAAGCCCGACCTCGAGGCCCGCGGCCTCGAGGTGTTCATCGTCTCGGCCGTGGCCCATCAGGGACTCAACGAGCTGAGCTTCGCCATGGCGCGCCACGTCGAGCAGGCCCGCAAGGAGATCGAGGCCGAGGCTGCCGTGCCCAAGCGGGTCGTGCTGCGGCCCCGCTCGGTCGACGACCAGGGCTTCACCGTGACCAAGGAGAACGGACCCGACGGCCCGTTCTACCGCGTCACCGGTGAGCGCCCGGTGCGATGGGTGCGCCAGACCGACTTCAGCAACGACGAGGCCGTCGGCTACCTCGCCGACCGCCTCGCGCGCCTCGGTGTCGAGGACCGGCTGTACAAGGTCGGCGCCGTCGCGGGCGACACCGTCGTCATCGGCGCCACCGACGACGCCGTCGTCTTCGACTGGGAGCCGACGCTGCAGTCCGGTGCCGAGCTGCTCGGCGTGCGCGGCACCGACCTGCGCCTCGAGGACTCCTCCCGCCCGACCCGCGACGAGAAGCGCGAGGCGATGCGCGACCGCTACGCCGCGCGTGCCGCGACGCAGGAGGAGCTCGACGCCGAGCGCCGCTCGGGCCTGTGGCACCTGCGCGACGAGGACACCGACGACGCCTGAGCCCCGCTCACGGAGTCGCCCGGCCTCTAGGGTGTGCGCATGAGCACGTGGGGCGCGCTGCTGCGTCGCGGTCACCTCGGTACGCAGGCCGACCGGGCCGCGTACCGGACGCTGCACACCGCGCTGCTCGCGTCGCCGCCCCTGCGCGCGGGGCTGACGTCGCGGGCCGCGGAGCGCTCGCTCAAGCACCTGCGATCGCTGCTCGGGACGCCGGCCGTCGCGATGACCGACACGACGCGGCTGCTCGCGTGGGAGGGCGGTCGGGCCCACCACGCCCGGCAGCCGGTCGTCATCGCCGCCGGCACGCTGCAGCACGGGCGGGCCGCGGTGGTCGGCGGTTCCGACGTCGCGTGCGGCGAGCCGTCGTGCATCGTCCGCCAGGCCGTCGTCGCGCCGCTCGACGTCGACGAGAAGGTCGTCGGCACCCTCCAGGTCTTCACCGACCAGGCTTCGGCCGGCCTGGTCCGCGCGACGAACGAGGTGGCCCGGTGGGTGTCGGGCCAGCTCGAGCTGGCCGAGCTCGACGCGTCGCGGACCCGGCTCATGGAGGCCGAGGTGCGGGCGCTGCGGGCCCAGATCAGCCCGCACTTCGTCTACAACTCGCTGACCGCCATCGCCTCGTTCACGCGCACCGACCCCGAGCGGGCCCGCGAGCTGCTCCTCGACCTCGCCGAGTTCACCCGGTACTCCTTCCGGCGCCACGGCGAGTTCACGACGCTCGCCGAGGAGCTGCGCTCGATCGAGGCCTATCTCGTCATCGAGAAGGCCCGCTTCGGCGACCGGCTCACGGTGACGCTCCGCGTCGCGCCCGAGGTGCTGCCGGTCGTGGTGCCGTTCCTGTGCCTGCAGCCGCTCGTCGAGAACGCCGTGCGCCACGGCATCGAGGGCCGCGCCGGGGCGGGGGAGATCAGCATCCTGGCCCAGGACGTCGACCAGGAGTGCGTCGTGACGATCGAGGACAACGGCGTCGGGGAGGACCCGGACCGCGTGGCCCGCGTGCTCGCCGGCGACCCGGCGAGCGACTCGGTGGGCCTGGCCAACGTCGACGAGCGGCTGCGCGCCGCGTACGGCGACGAGTACGGTCTCGTCGTCGAGACCGCCCAGGGCGCCGGGACGAAGGTCGTCGTCCGGCTGCCGAAGTTCCGCCCCGGAGTGCACGTATGAACCCCACGACGCTGCGCGTGCTGGCCGTCGATGACGAGGCGCCGGCGCTCGACGAGCTCGTCTGGATGCTCGGCCGGCACGAGTGCGTCGGGGAGGTGCTGCCGGCGCAGTCGGGGGAGGCGGCGCTGCGGGTGCTGCACGAGCAGACGGTCGACGCGATCTTCATGGACGTGCAGATGCCGGGGCTGAGCGGCCTCGACCTCGCGCGTGTCCTGTCCCGGTTCACGGCCCAGCCGCCGGTCGTCTTCGTCACGGCCCACGAACAGCACGCCGTCGACGCCTTCGAGCTCAACGTCGTCGACTACGTGCTCAAGCCGGTGCGCGACGACCGGCTCGACCAGGCCGTCCGCAAGGTGGTGCGCCGCGTCCAGGGCGAGGTGGCGCCGCCGCCGGCCCCGGACGAGAGCATCGTCGTCGAGCTGGCCGGTGTGAGCCGCCTGGTCCCGCGCTCGGAGGTGCTCTACGTCGAGGCGCAGGGCGACTACGCGCGCCTGCACACGGCCTCGGCCAGCCACCTGGTGCGCGTGCCGTTGACGACCCTCGCCGACCAGTGGCACGAGGCCGGGTTCGTACGCATCCACCGGTCCTCGCTCGTGTCGCTCGCCCACATCAGCGAGTGGCGCACGGAGGGCGGGCGCACCACCGTCGTCGTCGGCGGGCACGAGCTCGTCGTGAGCCGGCGGCACACCCGCGCGC
>JAEXXY010000444.1 GCA_023451855.1 Actinomycetes bacterium | reverse complement strand
GGGGTGGGCCGGCCCTGCCAGCCGCGGTCGGTGGAGGTGGGGTGGCCGGGGGCGGCCGTCGGCGCCGAGGCTTGCGCCCCGGCCTGGGGTGCCAGCAGTGCGAGCGGGAGGCCCGCGCTGACGCCCGCAACGACCCAACGTCTGGTGCTGCGTGTCTGTCGGCTCATCTGCCGACCGTACCCAGCATCGGCGCAGGCCTCTCGTCGAGAACGCGAGAGCCCGTCACCCCAACCGGGTGACGGGCTCTCGACGCGGGTCAGGCGCTCAGGCCTGGTCCTCCTCGGCGAGGAGGTTGCGGGTCTTGCTGAAGTCGAGCGGGATGCCCGGGCCCATCGTCGTGGAGACGGTGGCCTTCTCGATGTAGCGGCCCTTGGAGCTGGCCGGCTTGAGACGCAGGATCTCCTCGAGGGCGGCGGCGTAGTTCTCGACGAGCTTGGCCTCGTCGAAGGACACCTTGCCGATGATGAAGTGGAGGTTCGCGTGCTTGTCGACGCGGAACTCGATCTTGCCGCCCTTGATGTCGGCGACGGCCTTGGCGACGTCCATCGTCACGGTACCGGTCTTCGGGTTCGGCATAAGGCCACGCGGACCGAGGACCTTGCCGAGACGACCGACCTTGCCCATCATGTCGGGCGTCGCGACGACGGCGTCGAAGTCGAGCCAGCCGCCCTGGACCTTCTCGAGCATGTCGTCGGAACCGACGTAGTCGGCGCCGGCCTCACGCGCGGCCTCGGCCTTGTCGGCGTTGGCGAACACGAGGACGCGAGCCGTCTTGCCCGTGCCGTGCGGCAGGTTGACGGTGCCACGCACGGCCTGGTCGGCCTTGCGCGGGTCGACACCGAGGCGGAAGGCCACCTCGACGGTCTCGTCGTACTTGGCCTTGGCGGTCTGCTTCGCGACGCGGACGGCCTCGAGCGGGGCGTAGACCTTGCCGGGCGTGATGAGCTCGGCGGCTGCGCGGTAGTTCTTGCTGCGCTTCATGGAACTGCTCCTTGCACTGGTGGTGGAGTCGTGGTGCGGACCAGCGCTGGTCCTCCCACGTGGCCGGCGGCACACGGTCCGTGTGCCGTCCGGCCGGGGTGACGCCTGGCTCCGAGCGGGGCTCAGAGCTCGGTGTCGATGCCCATCGAACGAGCGGTGCCGGCGATGATGCGCGCCGCCATCTCCTCGTCGTTGGCGTTGAGGTCCTCCATCTTCTGGCGGGCGATCTCGAGGACCTGCTCGCGAGAGAGCTTGGCGACCTTGGTCTTGTGGGGCTCACCCGAACCCTTGGCCACACCGGCGGCCTTCTTGATGAGCTCGGCGGCCGGCGGCGTCTTCGTGACGAACGTGAACGAGCGGTCCTCGTAGACCGTGATCTCGACCGGGATGACGTTGCCGCGCTGGGCCTCCGTCGCGGCGTTGTACGCCTTGACGAACTCCATGATGTTGACGCCGTGCTGACCGAGTGCCGGGCCGACGGGCGGGGCCGGGGTGGCCTGGCCGGCCTGGATCTGCAGCTTGATGAAGCCGGAGACCTTCTTCTTGGGGGGCATGGGTGCCTACCTTCTGCGTTGTGGGCCGACGCCGTGGGCGATGACCCGGTTGCATGCCTCCGCGGGGTGCCGCGGGGACGGACGGTGCGGACCGCGACGGGCGCGGACCGGTTCGCTCAGATCTTGGCGACCTGACCGAAGGACAGCTCGACCGGGGTCTCCCGGCCGAAGATCGAGACCAGCACCTTGAGCTTCTGGGTGTCGGCGTTGATCTCGGAGATCGTGGCGGGGAGGGTCTCGAACGGGCCCTCCATGACGGTGACCGACTCGCCGACCTCGAAGTCGACGACGCGGACGTCCTTCGGGGCGCTCGCGGCGCCCGAGGCAGCGGCACCCGCGGGGGCGGCGGCCTCGAAGGTCGGGGCGAGCATCGTGAAGACCTCGTCGAGCGAGAGCGGCACGGGCTGGTGGGCGTTGCCGACGAAGCCGGTCACGCCGGGCGTGTGGCGAACCGCGCCCCAGCTCTCGTCGGTGAGATCCATGCGGACGAGGACGTACCCGGGCATCCGGACGCGACGGACCTGCTTCTTCTGCCCGTTCTTGATCTCGGTGACCTCCTCCATGGGGACCTCGATCTCGAAGATGAAGTCCTCCATGTTGAGGGTCTGGATGCGCGTCTCGAGGTTGGCCTTGACGCGGTTCT
This sequence comes from Actinomycetes bacterium, assembly GCA_023451855.1. Classification (GTDB taxonomy): domain Bacteria; phylum Actinomycetota; class Actinomycetes; order Actinomycetales; family Dermatophilaceae; genus Monashia. The sequence goes on along the minus strand of JAEXXY010000444.1, from coordinate 3,998 downwards.
CGTAGCCGGCGTAGGAGTGCACGACGTACCAGTCGCCGTCCTTCATCCGCAGCTCGCGCTTGAAGTCGGCGACCGGGTCGGCGCTCTCGGCGGCCTCGCCGGCCTCGACCGACGCGTCGGCACCGGCCTCGTCGTCGCCCTCGGTCGCGTCGACCGCGTCGGTGACCTCGGCGTCGGTGGCCTCGGTGGCCTCGGCGTCGACGACCTCGCCGGTCGTCGCGTCGACGGTCACGTCGGTGGTGTCCTCACCCGCGGCGTCGACCGAGGCGTCGGACGCATCGACCACCGGGTCGACGCTGTCGTTCTCGGTGGTCTCGCCGTTCGGGGCGCCCTGGGGGGCGAACTGCTCGGACACGCTCTGACCTGCTTCCTTGCTCGTGGACCAGCCGGAGCGGCTGGCGGTGACTCCCGGTGGCGGGGCCGGGCGCGACTCGCGCTCCTGCCCCGACGGCCGACCTAGGTCGTCGAACCGGTGAGGACCCACGAGATCAGCTTGCTCAGACCGAAGTCGAGCGCCGACACCAGGGCCATCATGACCACGACGAAGACCACGACGACGGTCGTGTACCGCACGAGCTCGGGGCCCGTCGGCCGCACGACCTTGCGCAGCTCGTCGAGGATCTGCCGGACGAAGAGGCTCAGCGCGGAGAAGAACCGCGACACCGGGTTGCCGCCACGAGCCTTGTCGGCCCGGCCGGACCCGCGCTTGGCGCTCGTCTCCGTCACGATTCCTACTTTCTGCCTGGGAAACCGGCCCGCGACAGGCCCCGGGGTGTCCGGGACAGGAGCCGCGTGCCGCCTTGCACGACGACCACATCACTGGGATGCGCAGGGCAAGAGGGACTCGAACCCCCAACCGCTGGTTTTGGAGACCAGTGCTCTACCAATTGAGCTATTGCCCTTCGCCACGGTCGTTGGGTGACCGGGGCGGGACGGCATGCGTCAGCATGGCCAGCGTCAGCCGTCCGAGCGACGATCATACGGGACGGATCGGCCCGACGCGAACCGGCCGTCACGAGCGCCGTCCGCCATCCTCGCAGGTCGGCGGTCGCGACACCAGCGAGCGCCGCCCGACGGCACCACCGGCATGCGGACCGCCCTGCCCGCCGCGACGGCGCGGTGGCAGGATCGAGGACGTGACGACTTCGCGCAGCCCCCTCGCGTCCCTGTCCGACGACGACCTCGCCGGCTTCCTCACGGAGCAGCAGTCGGCGTACACGGCCCTGAAGGGCCGCTCGCTCACGCTCGACCTGACGCGCGGCAAGCCCTCGAGCGCTCAGCTCGACCTGTCCGACGACCTGCTGCACCTGCCGACGACCACCAAGGACCGCGCCGGCGTCGACGTGCGCAACTACGGCGGCCTCGAGGGCCTGGCCGAGCTGCGCGAGATCTTCGCCGAGCTGCTCTGGGTCGAGCCGGCCCAGGTCGTCGCCGGCGGCAACTCGAGCCTGACGATGATGTACACGACCGTCGTCGACTTCCTCCTCTTCGGCGGCGTCGACTCACCGCGGCCGTGGTCGCAGGAGCCCACGGTGAAGTTCGTCTGCCCCGTGCCGGGCTACGACCGCCACTTCTCGATGCTCGCCGAGCTCGGCATCGAGATGGTCACCGTCGACATGCACGACGACGGCCCCGACATGGCCGCCGTCGAGGCTCTCGTCAAGGACGACCCGAGCGTCAAGGGCATCTGGATCGTGCCGACGTACGCCAACCCCACCGGCGCCGTCGTGTCCCAGGAGGTCGCCGCCCGGCTCGCGGCCATGCCGACCGCCGCCCCCGACTTCACGATCTTCTGGGACAACGCCTACGCGTTCCACCACCTGACCGAGCACGAGGCCAAGAGCGCCGACATCCTCACCCTCGCCGCCGCGTCCGGGAACCCGAACCGCCCGATCATGTTCGCCTCGACCTCGAAGATCACCTTCGCGGGCGCCGGCGTGGCCGTCCTCGCGGCGAGCACGGCGAACGTCGCGTGGTATCTCAAGCACCTGTCCATGGCCTCGATCGGCCCGGACAAGGTGAACCACCTGCGCCACGTGGAGTTCTTCCGCGACGCCGAGGGCGTCCGGGCGCACATGCGCAAGCACCGCGAGATCATCGCGCCGAAGTTCGCCGCCGTCGACGAGGCGCTGACGGCGGGCCTGGCCGGGCTCGAGGTGGCCACGTGGAGCCACCCGACCGGCGGCTACTTCGTCAACCTCGACGTGCTCGACGGCACCGCCTCGCGCGTCGTCGAGCTGGCCAAGGCCGCCGGCATCGCACTGACACCGGCCGGGGCCTCCTTCCCGCACGGCCGGGACCCCCGCGACCGCAACATCCGCCTCGCCCCGACCTTCCCGACCCTCGAGGACGTGCGCACCGCGATGGCCGGCGTCGCGACGTGCGTGGCACTCGCGGCCGCCGAGTGGCTGACGCGCGACCGAGCCGCCGGGGTAGGGGCAGGGGGCGAGGGCGCCCGACGTGGCGCCGCGGCCGAGCACCCCGAAGGAGCAGCACGATGAGCGGCATCGAGCCGAACGAGAACATCGAGGACGACCTGACGAGCTACAGCGTCGACGACGAGGACCAGCTGCAGCCCGAGGACACACTCGAGGACGGCGACCTCGAGGACGTCCTCGACCGCGGATACTCCCCCAACGACCGTCCGCAGGGCGTCACCGCGCACGGCACGACGGCCCGCGAGGAGGCCGAGGACGAGACGATCGACGAGCGGATCCTCCAGGAGGTGCCCGACCCCAACTCGGCGTACGGGCGCCCCGACAACGAGAGCGGGCTCGACGAGGACCGCATCGGGGGCGATGACCCCGACTCCATCGCCGCCGAGGACGACTGGCTCGGCGACCACGAGGTCGGCGACCAGCGCGCCGGCCGGCTCGTGGCCGACGACGAGGGCACCCACGAGGACGACGAGAAGCAGGCCTGGGGCCGCGACGTCGGCGTCGACGGCGCCGGGGCGTCGGCCGAGGAGGCCGCCATGCACGTCGTCGACGAGATCGCCGACGAGCCCGAGGACCGCTGACCACGCGCTCGCTGCTCAGCCCGTGCCCCCCGCCGGGCACGGCCGGCACGGTGCGGGACCGCGCCCGGGACCAGGTGGGATGCTGTCGACCATGACGCGCGACGTGCTGGCCCTGCCCAAGGCCCACCTGCACCTGCACTTCACCGGGTCCATGCGCGTCGACACGGTTCGTGACCTCGCCGAGCAGCACGGGATGCGCCTGCCCGACGCGCTCGTCGGGCACTGGCCACCCCGCCTGGCCCGGGCCACCGACGAGCGCGGGTGGTTCCGCTTCCAGCGCCTGTACGACGCCGCCCGCAGCTGTGTGCGCGGCGAGGAGGACATGCGCCGGATCGTGCGCGAGGCGGCGCAGGACGACGCGGAGGAGGGCTCGCGATGGCTCGAGATCCAGGTCGACCCGACGTCGTACGCGCCGTTCGTCGGCGGCATCACGCCGGCCCTGGAGATCGTGCTCGACGAGGCGCGGGCGGTGTCGGCGCAGGGCCGCACCGGGGTCGGCGTCGTCGTCGCGGCGAGCCGGATGCGCCACCCGCTCGAGGCCCGCACCTTGGCGCGTCTCGCGGCGCGCTACGCGGGTGACGAGGCCGGCGACGTCGTCGGCTTCGGCCTGAGCAACGACGAGCGGCGCGGGAACACCCCGGAGTTCGGCCACGCCTTCGAGATCGCCCGCCGGGCCGGGCTGGCCCTCGTGCCCCACGGCGGCGAGCTGCTCGGCGCGCAGGCCGTCATGGAGACCCTCGAGTCGCTGTCCCCCGACCGCATCGGCCACGGCGTGCGCTGCGTCGAGGACCCCCAGGTGCTCGACGCCGTCGCCGAGGCCGGCGTGACCCTCGAGGTGTGCCCGGGGAGCAACGTGGCCCTCGGTGTCTACGCGGACCCGGGCGACGTGCCCCTGCGGCAGATCGTCGACGCCGGGGTGCAGGTGGCGCTCGGTGCCGACGACCCCCTCCTGTTCGGCTCCCGGCTCGCCGCCCAGTAC
>JAEXXY010000291.1 GCA_023451855.1 Actinomycetes bacterium | reverse complement strand
CTGCAGGGCCAGCCCCGCGACGACGACCGCGGCGGCCCCGACGGCCGCGGCCCCCTGGCGGAGCCGGCGCGTGCGTCGGGCGGCGCGCGGTGCTGGGCGTGGTGGTGAGCTCGGAATCACTCGAAGTCCCTTTCGTGTCCCCTGGATGTGTCTGGCGGGCGTCTCCGGCCCCGAGCCCGGCAGACACCTCTGTCGCCGAGCATTCCCCCGACCTCCGGCACCCGCCACTTGAAAAGTTCACCGAAGCGTTGCCTCGAGTCGACGCGTCCGGCGTGCACGGGCCCCGGCCGAGGGCCACCATGGATGCCATGGGGCGCGCAGGCCGGTGCGTGGGACTGGCAGCCGCCGCACTGCTGTTGACAGGGTGCGGCGTCGACGTCCCCTCGACCGACGGCGACTTCACGACGCCACCGGACATCGACACCACGAGCGCCTCCCCCGGTGGGGCGCCCACCGACACCCCGACCACGGACGACACCACCGTCGGGCCCGAGTACGGGCCGCAGTTCCCGTTGACGGTGCGGCGCACCGGCGGTGTCGCGGGGTTCGACGACCGCATCGTGCTGCGCGCCGACGGCAAGCTGCTCGTCGACACCCGGTCGGTCCACGGACGCGTCTGCACCCTCGGCGGTGCCCAGCTGCGCCAGATCGTCGGGGCCCTGAGCACCCTGCGCCTCGGGCCGTGGAGCATCAGCGCGACGCCGACCGACGGGGCCCCGGGCGACCCGGGCGACCCGGCGAGCGTTCCTGCCAGCGACCCCATCCTCATCTCCGTCACCGACGACCGTTCCCGCGCCGTCGATCTCACCGACCCCTCCGTCGGCGAGGTGGCCGGTCTCGTCGCCACGCTCGTGGCCGACGTGACGCTGACCGCCCCTGCCACGACGCGCTGCACCGACGTCGCGGCGTCCTGACCGCCCGGCCGGCGACGACACGGCGAGGCCGGTGTGCCGCCTGGGCGACACACCGGCCTCGCGTCGAGCGTGGAGGGGTGGGTGGACGAGCTGTCAGAAGTTCGTCGACACGTCGTCGATGACGAAGCTCGTCTGCAGCGAGGAGTCCTCGGTGTCGGCGAACTTCAGCGTGACGTTCGTGCCCTTGTAGGCGGTGAGGTCGATCGTCTTGGCGACGTAGGAGGCCTTCGGCGTCGACAGGTTCGAGTAGCTCTGCTTCGTGACGCCGTTGATCTGGACCGTGGCGGTGTCATAGGCCGTCGTGGTCGAGGTCTCGGACGTGTCGATGCGGATGTAGTAGGTCAGCGTCGGCGAGGTGGCCGTGGCGGGGACGGCGAAGGTCTGCGACTCGTTCTCCGAGCCGGAGGTGCCGTTGCCGCCGAGCCACATCTTCCACGAACCGGTGCGGGCCGGTCGGCCCGTGTTGTTCGTGATCGGGCCGGCAGTGCCGGTCCAGCCGGTCTGGCCGGACTCGAACCCGCCGTTGGTCAGGGCCGCGCCGCCGCCACCGCCGCCGGTGCTGCAGGTCTCGGTGCTGGCCGGGGCCGAGATGGCGCCCATGGCCGTGTCGACGGCGGTGCACTCGGCCGAGCCGGCGCCGTAGAGGTCCTTGGCCGCCTTGATGACGCCCGTGCGGGCCGCCGCGTAGTTGCTGTTCGAGGTGAGGTACGTCGACAGCGTGCGGTACCAGATCTTCTCGACCTTCTGGTGCGTGATTCCGGTGACCGTCGAGGCGTCACACGTGGGGCTGTTGTAGCTGACGCCGTTGATCGTCTTGGCGCCCGAGCCCTCCGAGGCCAGGTAGTACCAGTGGTTGAGCGGGCCCGAGGAGTAGTGCGGGTCCAGGCCGCCGAGCGTGCTGCTCCAGCAGTCCTTCGACGCGCCGTCCTTGCTCGGCTTGTCCATGTAGCGCAGCGGCGTGCCGTTGCCGTTGAGGTTGAGCTTCTCGCCGATGAGGTAGTCAGGCGTGTCGTTCGGGTTGTTGGTGTACCACTCGACGCCCGTGCCGAAGATGTCCGACGTCGCCTCGTTGAGGCCGCCGGCGTCTCCGGAGTAGGCCAGGCCCGCAGTGTTCTCGGTGACGCCGTGGCTCATCTCGTGGCCGGCGACGTCGAGCTCGACGAGCGGGGCAGCGTTGCCGGCGCCGTCGCCGTACGTCATCTGCGTGCCGTCCCAGAAGGCGTTGGAGTAGTTCTGGCCGTAGTGGACGCGGCTGCGGGCACCCGTGCCGTTGTTCCAGATGCCGGCGCGGCCCAGCTGGGTGTTGTAGTAGTCGTACGTCTTGCCGGCGCCGTAGTGGGCGTCGACCGCGGCCGACTGGCGGCTGCTCTGCGAGCCCGTGCCCCAGACGTCGTCGGCGTCGGTGAACGTCGTGCCGTTGCCGCTCGTGGCCTGGTTGAGGTCGGTCGCGTAGTTGCCGTGCGTGTCCTGCATCGTGTAGCTGCCGGCGCTGCCCGACGTCGCGAGGGTCACGGTGCCGACGAAGATGCCGTTGCCCGTGCCCTCCTTGATGTCGTCCCAGCTGGTCAGCGTCTTGCCGGTGCTCGCGTCGACGATCGTGTGCAGGCGGGTCGGCGTCTGGTCGGCCTTGATGCCCTCGGTGACGACCTCGTAGGCCAGCTTGGGGCCGGTCGGCGACTGGAAGACGACGAGCTCGCCCGGGGAGGCCTTCTCGTTCTTCGCCTTGGCGGCCGCGAGTCCGGCAGCCTGGGCGGTGCTGCGGGCGATCTTCGGTGAGAAGGAGGCCGGGGTGGCGTCCTTGCGGATGTTCCACGTCACGCTCTTGACGGCGCCGGACGCGTCCTTGTGGCTGACGAAGTCGCCGCCGACGACGCGCAGACCGTTGATCGTGCGCTCGTAGCGGACGTGCGTCGCACCGTTCGGGTCGGCGATGACCGACTTGACGGTGAGGGCCTCGCCCTTGAGGCCGAGCGCGCTGGCCGTGGCCGCGGCGTGGGACTGCTCGGTCGCCTTGAGGGACTGCGACTCGGGAGCGGGTGCCTTGTCGTGGCCGCCACCTGCCGCTGCACCCGCCGGGATTGCCGGCGAGATGGCCAGCGCGAGGGCGAGAAGGCCCCCGGTCGCAAGGCCGGACTTCAGTCGATTCACTGGGAACTCCTTGTCAGGACGCGGCACAGAGCCGCCTCGGAGGGGTGTTCCTGGCATCTCGTAGGGTGGGATGCGGCGGAACGAGCGCGACGCTCCCAGCCGCTGCAAATCAGGGTCAACGGGGCTTACCAAGTCTTTGCCAAACTCCGTCCAAACGCGGAGTGACGGCTGGCGACAAGGAGATTCGCGACTTGCTGCTGCTTGGCGGTTCTCCCAGACTGGCTCCCTCCGGCGCCGCCGGCAGCCGCCCGTGCAGGCCGTCGGGCCCTGAGCCGCCGCATCGGGCGCGGCGTCTCCTAGGCTGGGGAGCATGGGCAGGGTCACGGTGCGGCGCAAGGTCACGACGGTCGACATCGCTGCTCCCGCGGACCGCACGACGACGCTGCGCCCCGACACCCTGTCGGTCGAGGAGCCGCTCGAGATCCGTATCGGCGACGTCCCCCTGACGGTCACGATGCGCACGCCCGGGCACGACATCGAGCTCGTCCACGGGTTCCTGCTGTCCGAGGGGATCATCGGCTCGGCCGACGACGTCTCCCTCGCCCGGTACTGCGCCGGGGCCGTCACCTCTGGCGAGACCGGCTTCGACGAGAACACCTACAACGTCATCGACGTGACGCTCGCGCCCGGCGTCACCCCGCCCGACGCGTCGGCCGCCCGCGCGTTCCTCACGTCGTCCTCGTGCGGCGTCTGCGGCACGGCGAGCATCGAGCAGCTGCGCACGCGCACCGCCTTCGACGTCGCGTCCGACCCCATGGGCGTCACAGCCTCGACGCTGCTCGCGCTGCCGGACGCGCTCCGTGCCCGGCAGCGCTCCTTCGACCGCACCGGCGGGCTGCACGCGGCGGGGCTGTTCACCGCCGACGGCGAGCTGCTCGTCGTGCGCGAGGACGTCGGCCGTCACAACGCCGTCGACAAGGTCGTCGGGTGGGCGATGCTCGAGGGCCGGCTGCCGGCCTCCGGCTGCGTGCTCATGGTGTCGGGGCGGGCCTCGTTCGAGCTGGTGCAGAAGGCGGTTGTCGCCGGGATCCCTTGCCTGGCAGCGGTGTCCGCACCGTCGTCCCTGGCCGTCGACCTCGCCGAGGACGCCGGGGCGACGCTCGTCGGGTTCGTCCGGGGCACGCGCTTCAACATCTACACCGGCGCCCACCGCGTCACCACCTGAGCCGCCCAGCGGCCGTCCCGAGCCGACCCCCTGCCGACCCCCTGCCGACCGAAGGAGCAGCCGTGCCCGTCTTCGCGATCCACTACACCTACCCCGACGACCCCACCGAGATGCTGACCGTGCGACCGGCGCACCGCGAGTGGCTCACGAGCCAGCCGGGCCTGCTCGTGGCCGGCATGTACAAGGACGGGCTCGACGAGGTCAGCGAGGGCGAGACCACCGACCAGGAGCCCGCCAACGCGGCGCTCATCGTCGTCTCGGCCGACTCGCTCGAGGCGGTCACGGCGGCCTTCGACCAGGACCCGTACTGGCAGGGCGGCTACGTGCTGCGGCGCGTCGTGCGCACGTGGGACCCGCCGCTCGGCCCCTGGGTCGCCGACGCCACCCAGTCCCCGGCCTGACGCGTCGGGGCCGGACGCGTCAGGTGCGGGTGACCTCGCCGTGCTCGACGTGCCAGCGCTCGTCGAGGCGGACGTTCTCGAGCAGGCGGCGGTCGTGGCTGACGAGCAGCAGCGCGCCGTCGTAGGACTCGAGTGCCTCCTCGAGCTGCTCGATCGCGGGCAGGTCGAGGTGGTTGGTCGGCTCGTCGAGCACGAGGAGGTTGACGCCGCGGGCCTGCAGCAGCGCCATCGCGGCCCGGGTCCGCTCGCCGGGTGAGAGCCGCCCCACCGCGCTCGTGACGTGGTCGGCCTTGAGACCGAACTTCGCCAGCAGCGTCCGCAGGTCGGCGGGCGCGAGGTCGGGCAGTGCGTCGGCGAAGGCGTCGCCGAGCGGGAGGTCCTCGCGCAGGCCGGTGCGGCCCTGGTCGATCTCGCCGATCGCGACGCTGGCGCCGAGCGACGCGCGTCCCTCGTCGGGCGCGATCCGACCGAGAAGCAGCGAGAGAAGCGTGGTCTTGCCGGCGCCGTTCGGGCCGGTGATGCCGATGCGCCGCCGGGCCTCGACCTGCAACGACGCCGGCCCGAGCGACCAGTCGCCGCGACGCACGACGGCTCCGTCGAGCGTCGACACGACGCTGCTCGACCGGGGCGCGGCGGCGATGCTGAACTGCAGCACCCACTCCTTGCGCGGCTCGGCGACCTCGTCGAGCCGGGCGATGCGCGACTCCATCTGGCGCACCTTGCGGGCCTGCTTCTCGGCGGAGTCCTGCTGGGCGGCGCGGCGGATCTTGTCGTTGTCCGGGCTCTTCTTCATGGCGTTGCGCACGCCCTTGGACGACCACTCGCGCACGGTGCGGGCCCGGCCCTCGAGGTCGGCCCTGGTGCCGGCGTACTCCTCGTAGGCCTCACGCGCGTGCCGCCGGGCCCGCTCGCGCTCGTCGAGGTAGGACTCGTAGCCGCCGTCGTAGACGTGGACGGCGTTCTGGTGCAGGTCGAGCTCGACGATGCGGGTGACGCACCGGGCGAGGAACTCGCGGTCGTGCGACACGACGACGACGCCACGACGCTGACCCGCGACGAACGCCTCGAGCCGGTCGAGCCCGGCGAGGTCGAGGTCGTTGGTCGGCTCGTCGAGGAGCACGACGTCGAACCGGCTGAGCAGGAGGGCCGCCAGGGCCACGCGCGCGGCCTGGCCTCCGGACAGGGAGGTCATGAGCGCGTCGGGCCCGACGTCGAGGC
>JAEXXY010000304.1 GCA_023451855.1 Actinomycetes bacterium | reverse complement strand
CGGTGGCGTGTCCGAGCGGCCTAAGGAGCACGCCTCGAAAGCGTGTGTGGGGGCAACTCCACCGTGGGTTCAAATCCCACCGCCACCGCCAAACGACGCAGGACCCCGACACGCTTTTCGTCGGGGTCCTGCTTCGTTTTATCGATGCCGCGGGATTTGGGAGGAGGCCGGAGCGAAGCGGAGGCCGACGGCGTCCCACCGCCACCCATATGGGCCGTGTGCACCGCACTCGCAGCCGGTTGCGCGGTTCTCCGGTGCCCGAGGGGATGTGGGGAGATGCTGGAGGGTGATGCGACGCACGGCCGCCGCGCACCGTCCCCGGCGTGGTCCGAGCAGTCGCCGCGGGGAAGGAGTCCATCATGACCGTGCCGTCAGAGCCGACACCATCGGGCGCTCCCGAGCTGGAGAACGCGTCGGTCGACGCGTCGCTGTCCCAGCTGCGGCATCGCACGCCCGAGGTCGGGCCACCGCCGGAGGACTACGTCGAGAACGACGCCGTGTTCGACCCGCTGCCGACGCCGGAGGAGGGTGACGTCGAGGACCACGTGTGGGTCGAGGAGTTCGGTGAGTCCTTCGCCATCGAGGTGGGGCGGGCTCCGTCGCAGGCGCGCGTGCCGACCGAAGAGATGGAGGGCTGAACGATGGTGCGGCCGTTGAAGACGTTCACGCTCGGGTTCGGGTTCGGCGCGCGAGGCACCCTGTGGTCCTGCGACAAGAACGCCGCGGGCAAGGGGATCCACACGGGCCTCGACCTGCTGACCGACATCGGGGTCCCCGTGTTCGCCGCTCGTCCGGGTGTCGCTCGGCACGTCGACTTCGGCAACGCCCTCGGCGAGCACCAGGTGGCGGTCGAGGTCGCCGGCGGGACCGTGGACTTCTACGCCCACATGCGGACGCGCATCGCCGACGGCGTCCAGGTGAAGGCGGGGGACAAGATCGGCGAGGTCGGGCTCGAGGGCAACACCAACACCCCGCACCTGCACCTCGAGCGCCACAAGGACACCAGCGGCTGGCACTGCGGCGTCCACGTCAACCCACAGCCGAGCATCGACTTCCAGGTCGCACCCGTGCTCGCCGCCTCGCATCCCGCGCAGGCGCCACGCGTCGACTACTCGCTGCCCATGCAGTGGATCCCGGACTGGTGGCCCGAGCCGGGACAGGCGGGCAGCTACTACGGCCCGAGCACCCCGGGCAAGGCGTTCTACTCGGGCCGCAAGGCCGCGGGAACGAACCGGGGCTGGAAGGCGTCGGGCTTCCTGGACCAGCAGAGCATCCAGACGCACGTCCGCCAGATCCAGAAGGCGGCCGGGGCGAGGATCACCGGCCTCTACGACCTCGCCACCCGGGACAAGGTCAAGCAGTGGCAGCAGGACCACGACGTCTCCCCTGCGAAGGGGCTGGTGGGACAGATGACGTGGGTGGCGATGGCGCGAGCGCACCACCAGTAGCACCCCGCCTCCCCGCGCTGCAGGCCGAGTACGGCTACAGCCACCGACGCACCCGGGCGCGGTAGGCGTCGTAGACCGGGCCGAACTTCTCCGACAGGTACCGCTCCTCGGGCCGGATCGCGCCCCAGAAGAGCACGGCGACGCCGACGGGTACGAGCAACAGCGCCCAGGCCGAGGGCGCCAGCAGCGAGAGCGCGACATCCAGTGCGATGAGGCCCAGGTAGAGGGGGTTCCGGCTGATGCGGAAGGGCCCTGACTGGAGCAGCTGCGTCGCGGGTCCACCCGGCAGGACGGACGTGCCCCGCGCGGCCATGACCGAGAGCGTCCACCCGTTCCAGAGGACGAATGCCCCGGCCAGCACCCCACCGATCCGGCGCGCCGGGTCGGTGGGGATCGAGAACGGGTCGCCGAACACGTTCGTGAGGGCGACGCCGAGCAGCAGTGGCACGCCCAGGGCCACGGGCGGCCACACCCGGAACGACGGGGCGTCCACGCAGCGATCGTCCCACTCGGAACCAGCCGACGGGCCTGCGCGACTGCACGGCCGCTCGGCGCGGAACCTGTGGGACGCGCTTCGGCTTTCACGAATCCGCAGACACCGCCGCGCGGTGGTGCGAGGCTGAGAAGCGGTTCGACAACCGGTCGACCTGACGGTGGCGGCGCGTTGAACAGCGAGCGCGCCGGCGCCGGCATCGGAGTCGACCCTCGGTTCGAGGGGACGCCGGTCCCGGGACGGAGCACATTGGCTGACCGTCCCGGTTGACGGCAAAGGCCCCCGCCGCGTGGGCAGCGCGGCGGGGGCCTTCTCACGCCCGGCGACGGTAGGGCGGCCCGTGGACCAGGCGCTGGGCGCGGTCAGGGGCCCAGGGCCAGGTGGGCTCCAGGTCGACCGGGCAGGCAGCCGATTCGCTGCGGGACGACGGCGCTCTCGATGAGGCACGATCGAGACATGGTCGACGACGCTTTCAACCTGGCTCGCTTCGTGACGGCGCAGGACGCCGGCGGCACCTACGAGCGGGCGCTCGCCGAGCTGCGCGCCGGGCGCAAGCAGTCGCACTGGATGTGGTTCGTCTTCCCCCAAGTGGCCGGACTCGGCCAGAGCCCGACGGCCCGCACCTACGCGGTCAGGGGTCTCGACGAAGCCCGCGCCTATCTGGCCCACCCGCTGCTCGGGGCCCGGCTCCGCGAGGCCGCCCTCGCCGTCTCTGACGCGGGATCCCGCGACCCCGTCGACGTGATGGGCTCGAGCATCGACGCGATGAAGCTGCGCTCCTCCATGACCCTCTTCGCGGCCGCGGCGCAGGACGAGAACGACGCGCGGCTCTTCCAGCGAGTGCTCGACCGGTACTTCGACGGCGAGCACGACCCGAGAACCGCGGCGCTCCTCGCCTGAACCGGAGTGACCGCACCGGGGGGTGGGAGCGGCCGCCGCCTGACCGGCTCGTGCGCTCCTCAGCGTTCCCAGCGCCGGATCTGCCTGCGGCAGAACGTCGTCCAAGCGCTCTCGAACTCCGCCTCGGCCCGTTCGGCGCGCGTCTGCTCGAGGGCGTGGAGCCGACCGTAGGTGAAGCTGTTCTCCCCGGCGAGGTGCGCCTGGACGCCGAGCTCGCGCAGGCGACCGCGGGCGGTCACCGCGTCCTGGTGGGTGCCGAGGATCTTCTGCACCCGCTTGGCGTCCTTGCCGAGCGAACGAGCCCGCTTGCCCAGTGTCGAGCCCGACGCCTCGGCGGCGTAGCGCAGGCGCTTGGCCTTCTTGCGGGCCTCGTGGTACGCCGCGTCGCGCTCGGCCTGGCCGGAGGCGTCCGCGATGTCACCCACGGCCCGTCGGAGCCGCTGGAGATCCCGGGCCAGCAGTCGACGCGCCACCTTGCCTGCCGACTTGGCGGCACCCCGGCGGAGCGGCGGATAGGCCAGGAGGCCGTCGAGGGCGTCGAGCAGGCGCAGGTAGCGCTCGCTGTTGATCGCTTCGTCGGCCTTCGCGAGCCCGGACTCGTGGTCCGCGCCCAGCTCGTCGTCGATGCGGGTCGCGACGGGCCCCATGACGAGCTCGGGGGGCTCGGTCGCGGTGAGCTCAATGAGGTGCTCGCGCAGCACCTGGGCATCCCGTGCGGGGGCGAGCTCCTGCCCGAGCCACCGCAGCTCCTCCCGCACGGGATCCGTGACGGGGCGGTCGAGGATGGGCCGGAAGGTCGTCAGGGCGGAGCGCAGCGTCCGGGCGGCGATGCGCAGCCGGTGGACCGACT
>JAEXXY010000142.1 GCA_023451855.1 Actinomycetes bacterium | reverse complement strand
GATCCTCGGAGCTCATGCCCTCCCAGGGCACGGAGTCGGTCGCGGTCGGATGGGTCGTGCTCTCGCCCGTCTCCTGACCGACCCGCGGCATGCGGGTCAGGGCTGCGTCGACGGCTCGATCCGACGTGCCACCCGCGTCAGACGTCGAGCAGGTCGACCTCCCACCGCTCGTCGGCGCGCAGGTCGGGCGTCGTCCACGTGGGGTCCGGACGCCACCACGTCCACGCGTCGTCGAACGGCCACTCGCCGGCGCGGAACGACGCTCGCCCGTGCTCGGCGTTGAGCCGGATCGCCGCCGGCGCGTCGGCGCCGAGCCGGCCGACCTGCTCCACTGCCTCGAGCTCGTCGGCGTCCTTGACGTGGATGGTGCCGTCGGCCTCGATCCAGAGGTCGAGCACGTGGTCGCCGGTGAACGTGTCCTGGCCCGCGCGGTGGTGCGCCGTCTCGAGGTTGACGTACCAGCCGGCGAACTCCCACGCCTCGTGTCCGACCGGGTCGTCCGGGTCGACGCCGTCCGGCACGTCCCAGAACAGCCACACCGACCACGGCTTGCCAGCCGGTGCGATGCGCAGGATGCCGGCACCCCGCCACCGCGAGCGCGCCTGCACCCGTTGGGGATCGCGCACGAAACGGTCGGCCAGTGGTACGTCGCGCAGGCCCGAGCCGTCGGGATACCGCTTCGTCAGCTGCGGCGTGCCGGGTGCGAGCCAGGCGACGAGCCCCCGCTCGTCGTCGCGCACGACGCGCATCGGCGACACCGTCTCGGGCCGGCCCGGCGCCCAGGCGTAGTCGCGGTAGCGCCACATGACGACCTCGCCCGGGTCGAGGAAGGGTGGCGTCCCCAGCGGGCGGGCGTCCTCGGGGACCCGGACCGCGTACGGGGCCGGGACGGGCGCGTCGGTGGGCGGCGGGGCGTCGGGCATAGGCAGAACCTCGGGCACCCGGCCACCCTACGAGGATCCGGACGGCTGCAGCGGGGACGCACCCTACGCCGGGGACGGGGACGCACCCTACGCCGGGGACGCCGCGACGAGCCCTCAGCCGACGTCGTGGGTCATGCTGTCGATGACCGCCGTCACGGCCAGGAGCAGCACGTCGTTCCTGCCGTCCACGACCTCCACGCCGTAGGTGTCCGCGACCCGGAACCACTTCTTCGACACCTCGGCGACGTCCTCGCCTCCCTGGGAGATGCGGTACTCGTGGTCGACGATGTTGCCCTGGACGTCCAGGTCCTCCCCATCGGCGACGTCGACGTGGAACCGCTCGCGCAGCGGCGAGATCATCGCCTTCTTGACCGTGGCCACCGTTCGTCCGGACGGGTCCTCGATGGTCATCGTGTCGCGCACCCGCAGCTTGCGCTCCTGGAGCTTGAGCAGCTCGTTGCCGGCCGCGTCCTCGAAGACGAGGGTGTCGCGGATCCGCATGGCCTTGCCGTTGACCTTGAACACGCGCCTGCCCTGCTCGTCCTCGATCCAGGAGTCGTCGCCGATCGCGACGAGCTTCTGTCGCATCCGGTACGTCGTCCTGCCGACCCCTCGCCGCTCGTCGCGACGTTCCTCACGGCGCTCCCGACGCCGATCTCCCAGTGCCATGGCTGCCTCCTCGCCTCTTGCTTCGGACGCCCATCAGGACACCGGGCGCAGGGCGGCGTGTCACCCCTCGATGCGAGTGAGTTGCAGCCGTGTCACGGTGACGCGCGGCACTCAGGGCGTCGGCTTCGGCGTCGGTGTCAGCTTCGCGACGGCGATGGTGCGGCCGGCCTTCGCCTCGTAGGCGGCGAAGAACGGGGCCCTCGCCACGACGAGGTCGGTCCACGCGGCGTCACGCTCGGCGCCGTGCAGCACGTCGACCGTCACCTCGTGGTGCTCGCGGCCGATCTGCACCGACGCGTGGGTCGCGGCACGCAGGTTGCGCATCCACTGCGGCTCCGCCGGCCTGCCGCCCGCCGAGGCCGCGAGGTAGTAGGAGCCGTCGTGCTCGAAGTAGCCGACCGGCGTCGTGTGCTGCGCGCCCGTGCGGCGGCCGGCCACGGTGAGGAGCAGCACCGGGACGCCCCGCACACGGCCGCCCACTCGACCCCCGGTGCGGCGGTACATCCAGACCGACGCCGTGTTGCCGGCCTTCCACAGACGCTGGCCGATCGATGCCATGGGTCCCTCGCTCGTTCGCTCGCTGGTGAGGCGCCCGGTCCGACCCGGACCCTCTCGACCCGAGTCAAGCACCCCGACCTGACGCGCACCCGACAAAGGAGCCCGGCGTCCCAGGAGGGGGTTAGGCCTTCGGGCGCTCGTCGACGATGCGGCGGGCCTTGCCGATCGAGCGCTCGATCGACCCGGGTGAGCGCACCTCCACCCGGCAGGTCACCCCGACGTGGGTCTTGACCGCGTGCTCGAGCCGCCGGGCCACGTCGCGGGACGCGTCGTCGGACAGCCGCTCGAGCGGTTCGACGAGGACCGTCAGCTCGACCATCCGGCCGGGTTGGGTCAGGACGCACTGGAAGTACGGCGACAGCCCCGGCTCGGCGAGCACGTGCTCCTCGATCTGCGTCGGGAAGACGTTGACGCCGCGGATGATCATCATGTCGTCGGTGCGCCCGGTCACCTTCTGCATGCGCCGCATCGAGGGGACCGCGGTGCCCGGCAGCAGACGCGTCAGGTCGCGGGTGCGGTAGCGCAGGACCGGCATCGCCTCCTTGGTCAGCGAGGTGAAGACGAGCTCGCCGAGCTCACCGTCGGGGAGCACCTCCTCGGTCACCGGGTCGATGACCTCGGGGTAGAAGTGGTCCTCCCAGACGTGGAGGCCGTCCTTGGTCGTCGCCGCCTCCTGCGCGACGCCCGGGCCCATGACCTCGGACAGGCCGTAGATGTCGACGGCGTCCATCCCGGTGCGGCGCTCGATCTCCTGGCGCATCGACTCGGTCCACGGCTCGGCGCCGAAGATGCCGACCTGCAGGCTCGTCGCTGCGGGGTCGAGGCCGGCGCGCTCCATCTCGTCGAGCAGGCTCAGGAAGTAGCTCGGCGTCACCATGATGACGCGGGGGCCGAAGTCCTGGATCAGCTGGACCTGCCGCTCGGTCATGCCGCCGCTGACCGGCACGACGGTCGCCCCGAGCCGCTCGACGCCGTAGTGCGCGCCGAGGCCGCCGGTGAACAGGCCGTAGCCGTAGGCGACGTGGACGACGTCGCCCGGGTGGCCGCCGGCGAGGCGGATCGAGCGGGCCATCAGGTCGGCCCACGTGTCGATGTCGCGACGCGTGTAGCCGACGACGGTGGGTCGGCCCGTGGTGCCCGAGCTGGCGTGCACGCGCACGACCTGCTCGCGCGGCACCGCGAACATCCCGAACGGGTAGTTGGCGCGCAGGTCGGCCTTGGCTGTGAAGGGCAGGTGCCGCAGGTCGTCCAGGCTGCGGACCTCGTCCGGGTGGATCCCCTTGTCCTCGAACGCCTTCCGGTAGTGCGAGACATTGTCGTACGCGTGCCGCACCGAGGCCTGCAGCCGCTCCAGCTGGAGCCCGCGCAGCTCGTCGACCGACAGCGTCGGGATCTCGTGGTCCGGCAGGGCAGGGCGGCGCTCGGTGGACTCCGTCGTCATGCCGCCCATTCTTACCGTCGGGAGGCCACGTTTCGTCGGGTCCCCGCCGTCGAGAGGCCACGTCGTGCCGCCCCAGGTGCGTCGAGAGGCCACGTCCCGG
>JAEXXY010000108.1 GCA_023451855.1 Actinomycetes bacterium | reverse complement strand
CCGTGGCGCGCACGGGGGCGCCGGCGAGATCGGCCACGTGCCGGTCTCCGACGACGGGCCGACGTGCGGCTGCGGCAACACCGGCTGCCTCGAGGCCTACATCGGCCAGGACGGCCTCGTGGCTGCGGGTGTGCGGGCCGGCGTGCTGACCGAGGGCGACCCCGGCGACCCCGTCGCCCGGCTCACCGCCGCGGCCGACGCAGGCGAGGAGGCGGCACGCGCGATCTTCCACGACGCCGGACGCCTGCTCGGTCGCACCCTCGCAGGCGTCGTGCACACCCTCGATCCCGAGTGCATCGTGCTCATGGGTGAGGGCATGGACGCCTGGGAGCACTGGCGCCCGGGGTTCGAGGCCGCGTTCCGGCGTCACCTGCTGCCGAAGGGCCGCGGCGTGCGCGTCCTCGTCGAGCCGTGGACCGAGGACCAGTGGGCGGTCGGGGCCGCGTCGCTCGTGCTCGCCACCCCGTTCGACGCCGTCGCCGGGGGCGTCCAGGGCGAGCTCGTCCGGGCGCGCCTGCAGGCCAGCACCGGGGGTGCACGATGAGCGTCGTCGCCTCGCGGGGCCGCTGGCGCAACCGTGGCTGGGTCCTCTTCTTCCTGGCTCCGAGCGCCGTGCCGCTCATTCTCTTCACCGTCGTGCCGATGGTGAGCTCGGTCTGGGTGAGCCTCCACGAGTGGAACCTCATCTCGGCGATGCGGTGGGTCGGCCTCGACAACTACACCGAGCTGCTCACAGACGAGCAGACCCGCGAGGTGTTCCTCCACACGCTCATCTACTGCGTCGGCTACCTGCCGCTCGTCTTCGTCGGCGGCCTGGCGCTCGCCCTCGCCCTCAACCAGCGGATGCCGGCGCGGTCGTTCTTCCGGGCCGCGTACTTCCTCCCGGTCGTGACGAGCTGGGTCGTCGTCGCGCTCGTGTGGAAGTGGCTGCTCGACCCGACCGGCGGCCTCGTCAACTCGGTCCTCGGCGCGCTCGGTGCCCCGCAGCCCGGATGGTGGACCGACCCGGTGTGGGCCCTGCCGGCCGTCATCCTCAGCTCGGCGTGGAAGGACCTCGGCTTCGTCATGGTCATCCTCCTCGCCGGACTGCAGGCGATCCCCGCCGACGTGCAGGAGGCGGCGACGGTCGACGGTGCCGGTCCGTGGCAGCGTTTCTGGCGCATCACCCTCCCGCTGCTCACGCCCTCGACGTTCTTCGTCGTCGTCATCTCGCTCATCAACGGCTTCCAGGTCTTCGACCAGGTCTACGTCATGACCGGCGGCGGCCCGCAGGGCTCGAGCCAGGTCGTCGTCGGTCAGGTCTACGACCTGACGTTCCGGTACGGCCGAGCCGGGGAGGCCAGCGCCCTGTCGTGGATCCTCTTCGCCGTCATCCTGCTCATCACCGCCGTGCAGATCCGCGGCCAGAAGCGGTGGGTGCACTATGTCTGACCAGCTGACGCTCCAGCCGCCAACCATCGTGAACCCCGCTGTGCCGCAGCCGGTCCCGACGCCGCACCGCAGCCCCCGCTGGACGACCGTCCTGCGGTGCGCCGCCGTGGTCCTCGGTGCCGTCGTCATGCTCTTCCCGTTCCTCTGGACCGTCATCACGAGCATCACGCCTGAGGGCTCGCTCGCCGGCGGACCGACCCTCTGGGTCGACAACCCGACGACGGCCGCCTACACCACGCTGCTCGACACGCTGCCGATGTGGCGGATCCTGCTCAACTCGTTCTGGATCGCCGTCGTCTCGACGCTCGCCCAGCTGCTGACCGGCTCGATGGCCGCCTACGGCTTCGCCCGCCTGGACTTCCGCGGCCGGAACGTCGCCTTCGGGCTCTACCTCGCGACGCTCATGGTGCCGATGCAGGTGCTTGTCGTGCCGCTGTTCATCGAGATGAAGTCGCTCAACCTCCAGGACACCTACATGGCGCTGCTCGCGCCATCCCTCGCGTCGGCGTTCGGGGTGTTCCTGCTCAAGCAGGCGGTAGAGAGCGTGCCTCGCGAGCTCGACGAGGCGGCGACCATCGACGGCGCCGGCCACCTGCGCATCTTCGCCACGATCATCCTGCCGCTCATCCGGCCGGCGCTGGCCACCGTCGCCGTCTTCGCGTTCATGGGCAGCTGGAACAGCTTCCTCTGGCCGCTCGTCGTCATCCGCTCCCCGGAGTTCATGACGCTCCCGCTCGGCCTCTCGACGCTCCACGGACAGTTCACGACCGAGTGGGACGTCGTCATGGCCGGGTCGGTCTTCTCGATCCTGCCGATCGCGATCGTCTACCTCCTCGCCCAACGCCACATCATCGCCGGCGTCGCCCACTCCGGGCTCAAGTGACCCCGGCACACCGAAGCAGCACCCGCATCACCACCGCGACGAGCACCACGCACCAGCAGCCCGTCCCATCACACGTCCGAGCACCCGGTCTCGGCAGGCACCCCGAAAGGCACACCATGAAGATCACCGCCAGGCGCACCGTCGCGCCTGTCATCGCCGGCGTCGTGCTGGCCCTCGGCGCCTGCGCGCAGGGCTCGGCGACGAAGACCGAGAACGCCGCGGCCACGCCCGGCGGCCCAGTGACGATCCGCTACATGAACTTCTCGGCCAACGGCGGCCACGAGAAGGACCTCGACGCCATCAAGGCCGCGTTCGAGAAAGCCAACCCGTCGATCAAGGTGCAGATCGAGACGACGCCCTACGACTCGTACTTCACCAAGCTGCAGACCGCGGTGGCCGGCGGCACCGCCGGCGACGCCTTCGAGCTGAACTACGAGAACTTCGTGACCTACCAGAAGAGCGGGTCGCTGGCCGAGCTGAGCGGCGTCGACGGCGCGGCCTACAAGCCGTCCCTGCTGCAGGCCTTCCAGGCGGGCGGCAAGCAGTACGGGCTGCCCGAGTCGTTCAGCAACGTCGTCCTCTTCTACAACAAGGACCTCTTCAAGGCCGCCGGCGTCGCCGAGCCCACCGCGAGCTGGACGTGGAAGGACGAGCAGGCCGCCGCGGCCAAGCTGACGAACAAGGCCAAGGGCGTCTGGGGCGACTACCAGCCGATCAGCTTCTTCGAGTTCTACAAGACGCTCGCCCAGTCGGGTGGGCAGTTCCTCGACGCCGGCAAGACGGCGGCGGCGTTCAACTCCGACGCCGGCAAGCAGGCCGCGGCGTTCCTCGTCCAGAAGGCCGGCACGACGATGCCGACCGAGGCCGACGGCGCAGGCACGCCCGACTTCGACTCCAAGCTGTTCAAGAGCGGCAAGCTCGCGATGTGGCACACCGGCATCTGGATGTTCTCCGGCAACGCCGACGCCCCGTTCGCGTGGGACATCGCGGTCGAGCCGGGCAACACGGCCAAGGCCTCGGCGATGTTCACCAACGGTGCCGTCGTCTCCGCGTCGAGCACGAACAAGGAGGCGGCCCAGAAGTGGGTCAGCTACCTCACCTCCTCCGACGTCATGACCGACCTGCGCCTCAAGACCAGCTGGGAGCTGCCGCCCGTCGCCGACGAGGCCAAGCTTGCCGCCTACCTCACGGCAGGCAAGCCGGCCAACCGCCAGGCCGTCTTCGACTCGCTCGACGCCACGGTGCTGCCGCCGGTCATCGAGCGCCAGCAGGAGATGCAGGATGCCGTGACGAAGGAGCTGACGGCGGCCGCGGCCAAGCGCAAGACCGTCGACCAGGCCCTCGCCGACGCCGCCAAGGCCGTCGATGCCCTTCTGAAGTAGCCCCCCACGGTGGGCGGGCCGAGACCCCGGGGCCCGCCCACCTCCACGCCATCACGACGCCATCGCGACGCCATCACGACGCCATCACGACGTCGTCACACGTCCCCCGCACGATCCCGACGACCCGACCCGAGAGACGCATGAGCACGCTGAGCCACCTCGACGCCCGCCGCCCCCTCGTCACCCACCGCCCACACGGGATCGAGCACCCGTACGCCGTCTCGCTCGACCAGCGCGTGCCCGTCCTGCCCCTCGTCGGCACGTCGACGCGCCTCGGCGTCCAGGCCGCGCCCGACGTGGAGTCGGTCGTGTGCGAGTGGCGCAGCGACGCGTCGAACTCCTCGGATGCCTCGGAAGGCTCGGACGCGTCGGACAATGCGAGCTCCTCGGACGCGATGACGCTCGAGCTGCCCTTGGCGCGAGTCACCGCCGACGCCGCCGACACGGCGGCGCTCGCCGGTGGTGAGGGCCACCTCGCCGCCGCGCAGGCGGCCTCGAGGGGTGAAGGTGGCTGGGCCGTCGACTCTCCCGTGCTCGGCGCCGACGATGGCGCCGGTGCCGAGGCGTCCTACCGCTTCGTCGCGACAGCCGCCGATGGCCGGGTCGAGACGACGGAGTGGTTCCGCGTCGCGGCGGCCCGGTGGACGTGCGAGCTGCCCTCGGGACTGTCGGCGCGCCTCGTGGGTGCCGATGCCCGCCTCGTCGAGGGTTCGGTCGAGTGGCTGGTGTCGGCGGACGGCGTGCACCGGGGGCGTTTCGCCCTCGTCCTCGCCCCCGGCGACCATGTCGTCGGCTTCGGCGAACGGTTCGACCACCTCGACCAGGCCGGACGGCGCCTCGACGCGGTCGTCTTCGAGCAGTACAAGTCCCAGGGCGTGCACGGCCGCACATACCTGCCGATGCCGTTCGCGCACGTGGTCTCGGCATCAGGCTCGCGGGCGTCGGGCACGGACGCGTCGGGCACGGACCCGTCGGGCTGGGGTGTGCACGTCCGCACCTCGCGTCGCACCTGGTTCGACTGCGGCGCCACGGACTCCGGACGTCTGGTCGTCGAGGTCGCCCTCGGCGGTACCGCTGACGAGTCGATCGACGTCGCCCTCCACGACGGCACCCCGACCGAGGTGCTGCGCGGCTTCCTCGACGAGGTGGGCCGCGCCGAGGAGCTGCCCTCGTGGGTCTTCCGGCTCTGGGCCTCGGGCAACGAGTGGAACACGCAGGCGCTCGTCACCGAGCGGATGGACAGCCACCGCGACCTCGACATCCCGGTCGGTGTGGTCGTCATCGAGGCGTGGAGCGACGAGGAGGGCATCATGCTCTTCCGCGACGCCGTCTACACGCCGCGCCCGGACGGGTCGCCGTTCGCCTTGTCCGACTTCACCTTCCCCGACGACGGGGCGTGGCCCGACCCCAAGGCGATGGTCGACGACCTCCACGCCCGCGGCATCAGGGTCATCCTCTGGCAGATCCCACTCCTCAAGACGGCCCTCTCGGAGGACGGACTCCACGACCAGGTGCTGGCCGAGGGGGACGCCATGGTCCGCGACGGTCACGCGGTGCTCGAGGCCGACGGCCGCCCGTACCTCAACCGGGGCTGGTGGTTCCCGAAGTCGCTCATGCCCGACCTGTCGACCCAGCGCACCCGCGACTGGTGGACCGCCAAGCGCGACTACCTCGTGCGTGACCTCGACGTCGACGGCTTCAAGACCGACGGCGGCGAGCACGCGTGGGGCCACGACCTCCGTTACGGCGACGGACATCGCGGCGACGAGGGCAACAACCTCTACCCCGTGCACTACGCCCGGGCCTTCGGTGACCTCCTGCGCAAGCACGGCAAGGCCCCGGTCACCTTCTCCCGCAGCGGGTTCGCCGGCTCGCAGCCGCACGGCGTCTTCTGGGCCGGTGACGAGGACTCGACGTGGGAGGCGTTCCGCAGCTCGGTGACCGCCGGCTTGACCGCGGCGTCGTGCGGGATCGTCTACTGGGGCTGGGACCTGGCCGGCTTCAGCGGCCCGGTGCCTGACGCCGAGCTCTACCTGCGCGCCGCCGCCGCGTCGACGTTCATGCCGGTCATGCAGTACCACTCGGAGTTCAACCACCACCAGCTACCGCTGCGCGACCGGACGCCCTGGTACGTCGCGGAGACCACCGGCGACGAGCGCGTCGTGCCGGTGTTCCGCCGGTTCGCCCAGCTGCGTGAGCGGCTCGTCGACTACCTCGCCGCGTCCGCGGCCGAGACGGTCGCCACCGACCGTCCGCTCATGCGTCCCCTCTTCTTCGACCACCCCGACGCGGCAGGATCGTGGGACCACCCGCACCAGTGGCTGCTCGGACCGGACCTGCTCGTCA
The DNA here is from genome assembly GCA_023451855.1 of Actinomycetes bacterium. Lineage (GTDB taxonomy): Bacteria > Actinomycetota > Actinomycetes > Actinomycetales > Dermatophilaceae > Monashia. The sequence continues at coordinate 3,052 of JAEXXY010000108.1, read as the reverse complement.
GTCCCGTCCTCGAGCCCGGCGCGAGGACGTGGCCGGTGTGGCTCCCGCCGGGGGAGTGGGTCGACGTGTGGACGGGCGACCCCGTCGCCGGTGACCAGGTCGTCGAGCGCGACGTGCCGATCGACGTCGTGCCCGTGTACTGCCGATCCACGGCGTGGAGCGCACTGTCCGACGTGTTCCACCACGACTTTGGGAGGATGGAGGCATGAGGACCGACCACTTCATCCGCTTCGAACGCGTCGACTCGGTTGAGCAGGGCGAGCGCGGCCTGCGCGTCCGCCTGCACGGCGAGACCTTCCTCGTGGAGGCGGTGCGCGACGACGTCGTGCGGCTGCGGATGAGCCGCGGCGGCGCCTTCGACGAGAAGCCGACCCATGCGGTGTGCATCGACCCGCTGGCCGACCCGCTGTCGCAGGGCGTCGAGTGGTCGGTCGAGGAGGGGAAGGACGCGTGGCGGCTGCGCACCGCCGACCTCGTGGTCACGCTGTGGCTCGACCCGTTCCGCGTCGACGTCCATCGCACCGACGGCTCGCCCGTCATCGAGTCGGCGCCCGACGCGTCCGGCCGGTACTGGACGTACGCCACCCTCAACGACGCGTGGACGACCCGGCGCCGCATCGCCCGCGACGACGCGGTGTACGGCCTGGGGGAGAAGGGCGGCCGGCTCAACCGGCGCGGCCGCGACTTCACGCTGTGGAACACCGACGTGCTCAACGAGCACGCGACCGCCGAGTTCCGGGCCGGCCTGGCCGCCGACGACCCGCGCGCCGACATGACGAGCGTCGAGTTCGACCCGTACTACGTGAACATCCCGTTCTTCCACCACCGCTCGGCCGAGTCCGGCTCTGTCGCAGGGTCGTTCGTCGACAACGGCTATCGCGGTGAGTACGCCTTCAGTCAGGACGACGAGTACCGCATCAGCTTCCATGGCGGCCAGTGGATCGAGTACGTCTTCGCCGGACCGGCCATGGCGTCGGTCCTCGAGCGCTACACGTGGCTGACCGGGCGGGCGTCGCTGCCTCCGATCTGGGCGCTCGGCTACCACCACTGTCGCTGGCACGCCTACAAGCAGCAGGACATCGAGGTGATCGCCCAGCGCTACCGGGACGACGAGTTCCCCTGTGACGCGGTCTGGCTCGACATCGACTACATGGACGGCTACCGCGTCTTCACCTGGGACTCAGAGCGGTACCCGGACCCCGCGGGCATGCTCAAGGGTCTCGCCGACCAGGGATTCCGGGCCATCACGATCGTCGACCCGGGCGTCAAGCACGACCCGGGCTACGAGGTCTACGACGACGGGCTGGAGCAGGGCGTCTTCTGCCGCACCGAGGGCGGGGACACCTACATCGGCCAGGTGTGGCCGGGGAACACGGTCTTCCCTGACTTCGCGACGCCCGAGGCCCGGGCCTGGTGGGGCGAGCTCAACGCCCGCCACGTGGAGTCGGGACTGGCCGGCATCTGGAACGACATGAACGAGCCGGCGACCGGCGAGATCCCGCCGGGGGCGATGTTGTTCGACCGGGGCCGCGCCACGCACGAGCGCTTCCACAACCAGTACGCGATGCTCATGGCGATGGGCACGCTCGAGGGGCTGCGCAAGGTGCGGCCCGAGGCGCGCACCTTCATCCTGTCGCGGGCCGGGTCTGCCGGCATCCAGCGGTACGCCGCCAACTGGATGGGTGACAACCAGGCTCGCTGGGACCACCTCTGGGTCAGCATGCCGATGGCCTGCGGCTTCGGCCTGTCGGGGCAGCCCTTCGTCGGTGCCGACATCGGTGGCTTCCAGGGCGACACGAACGCGGAGCTCTTCCTGCGCTGGATGCAGGCGGGCACGCTGACTCCCTTCTGCCGCAACCACTCCGAGACCGACAACATCGACCAGTACCCGTGGTCGTTCGGACCGGAGATCCATGAGCTGGCCCGCGAGGCCGTGCGCCTGCGCTACCGCCTCATGCCGTACATCTACTCCGCGTTCGTGCGGGCGTCGCAGACCGGAGAGCCGGTGCAACGTCCGCTCGTCCTCGACTTCCAGGACGACCCGGCCGTCGTCGACCTCGACGACCAGTACCTCTTCGGCAGCGACCTGCTCGTCGCGCCGGTCTACGAGGCGGGCGTCACGTCCCGCACCGTGTACCTGCCGGAGGGGCACTGGTACGACTGGCACACCGGCGAGCTGCACGAGGGGCGCCGGACGATCACCGTCGACGCCCCGCTCGAGCGGATCCCGCTCTTCGCCCGCGCGGGCGCGGCGATCCCGATGTGGGAGCAGGCCCCGGCGTCGACCGACGGCTACGCCCCCGAGACGATCGAGCTGCACGTCTTCGAGCCGGCCGCCGATGGCCGCTGGGAGTCGACGCTCGTCGAGGACGACGGCCTCACCTCGGGCGACGGCGTGCCGCAGCTCGTCACGACCGTCACGGTGACGCGGTCCGGCGGCGAGACCGTCGTGACCCACGAGACCACCGGCGAGGCCCACCCGGGCCACCGCCGCACGTCGTTCCGCGAGGTCCGCCACGCCGCGTCGTGATGGCGTCCTGACCCGAGCCAGGTCGTCGATGTCCGAGCACTGACTTCCTGCGAGCACTGACTTCCTGTAAGCACTGACTTCCTGCGAGCACTGACCCAACACTGACCTCGGGCGTTGTGCGGCGCCGGGCGGAGGGTAAGGATTCGAGCATGGCCGACGACGCGAAGTCCTCGGGTGGCGAGAGTCTCGTCACCGTCATCGTCGCCCTCGTCGCGAACACCCTCATCGCCATCGCCAAGTCCGTCGTCGCGGTCATCACCGGGTCGGCGTCGATGGTCGCCGAGGCCGCCCACTCCTGGGCCGACGCGGGCAACGAGATCTTCCTGCTCATCGCCGAGCGACGGGCCGCGAGGCCCCGCGACGACCGGCATCCGTTCGGCCACGGTCGCGAGGCGTACGTGTGGTCGATGTTCGCGGCGTTCGGGCTCTTCGGCGCCGGCTCGCTCGTGTCGGTGTGGCACGGCGTCCAGTCGCTGACGGCCTCGGAGCAGGACACCGAGTACTTCTGGGCCTACGTCGTGC
>JAEXXY010000072.1 GCA_023451855.1 Actinomycetes bacterium | reverse complement strand
CGGCGATCTCGGCGTTCGACAGGCCGCGCCCGACGAGGCCGAGCACCTCCGTCTCGCGCGGGGTGAGCCGGTCGAGCCGCGGGTCGCGTCCAGCGCGCGTGCCGCGCGCGGGTTCGTCTGTCGCCGTGGGCAGCCCGCCGTGGGTGTCACCGCGCGTCATCCGTTCGATGACTCGACGCGTCACCTGGGGCGCGAGCAGGGCGTGGCCGCCCGCCACGGCGCGGACGGCGTCGACCAGCTGCTCGGGCTCGGCGTTCTTGAGCAGGAACCCGCTCGCCCCCGCCGCCAGCCCGGCGAAGACGTAGTCGTCGCGGTCGAAGGTCGTGAGGATGACGACCTTCGACAGGTCGGCCTCGACGATGCGCCGGGTGGCCTCGATGCCGTCGAGCACCGGCATCTGCACGTCCATGAGCACGACGTCGGGTCGCAGCTCGGCCGCACGCCGCACGGCCTCGGCGCCGTCGGCGGCCTCGCCGACCACCTCGAGGTCGTCCTCCACCGACAGGATGAGCGAGAACCCGGAGCGGACGAGCTGCTGGTCGTCGACGAGCAGGACGGTCGTCACGCGGTCTCCTCGGGCAGTGGCATGCGGACGCGCACACGGTACCCGCCGGTGACCCGCGGACCGATCTCGCCGACACCGCCGTGCGTCGCGAGGCGTTCGCGGATCCCCAACAGTCCCAGTCCTGTTCCCGAGGTGCCGGTGCGCGGGCGTCCGTCGTCGAGCACCTCGACCTCGGCGTAGCCGTGGGCGAACCCGGCCTCCGGGCGTCGGTCGACCCGGACGAACACCTGGGCCGCCCGTGCCGTCGAGTGGCGGCGCACGTTCGACAGCGCCTCCTGGACGGTCCGGTAGAGCGAGAGCCCGAGCGGCCCGGGCACGGCGTCGAGCGCACCCGGGGCGTCCTCGACGACATGACAGCGCGCGTCGAGCCCGGACTCGCACGTCTGCTCGACGAGTGCGGGCACGTCGGCCAGGCGTGGCTCCGGTGCCCGGCGCGTCGGCTCGACGTCCTCGTCGGCCGCTCGCAGCGTGCCGAGCAGCGCCCGCATCTGGGTCACGGCGTCGCGTGAGGAGCCTTCGACTGCGCGCAGCGACGCCTCCGCGACGGCGACGTCCCGCCGGAGCGTCCGGCGCGCGGCGGCCGCCTGGATGCCGATGACCGACACGTGGTGGGCCACGACGTCGTGCAGCTCGCGGGCGATGCGGAGGCGTTCCTCGACCACCGCCCGGCGCTGCAGCTCGGTGGCCTGTTCCTCGATGGTGTGGGCCTGGGAGGCGAGCCTCTCGCGGTGCAGCGCCGCGCGCCAGGCGGCCTGTCCGCCGATGATCGCGCCGCCGAAGTAGAGGAGGTTGACGAGCAGCGCGTACACGACGTACGCGCTCGAGGGGGAGAAGAGGCCCTGGCGCGGGAGGGGCCGGCCGGCGTGCCCCAGCGCCTCCTCGACGCCGCTGCCCACCGCGAGCTGCCAGGTGAGCCAGCCGAACATGAGCAGGACGATCCCGGTGACGACTGCGAGCATGGCCCGCCGGTCACGGGCCCAGGCCACCCCGGTGAAGATGGCGAGGAAGTAGACCACCTGCATCGGCATCGACATCGCCACCGGGGCCAGCGTGATGCCGACGACGAAGAAGTGCAGCGAGAGCCACGCCGCGACGACCAGCGGACGTGTTCGGCGCCAGGCCAGGGGCAGCGTCCCGGCCGCGACGGCGACGTGCGGCCAGACGTAGGACCCGGAGAACCCACCCAGGGCGTCGATGCTCCGCAGCAGCTCGACCCCGAGCGACCCCGCCACGAGGAACGCCACTGCGAGCACCGCGTCGGTCCGGCGGGCCCGGGCCGGGTCGTCGGGGACGCGCTCCCACGCCTCGTCGACGCCGAACCACGCCAGCAGGCGGGTGCGCCACGGGTCGACGGACGCGCGGTGTCGGGTCGCCATGTCGCCAGCGTAGGCAGCGAACGCGGTCGGGGCCTCCCCCTGGGGTCGGAGGCCGGGCAGGGGGCCCGGTCTCCCGGAGTACGGTCGGCGCATGGGCACCCACACCTCGGTCCTCGACGTCACGACGATGCGCTCGCGCCTCGACCGGCTGCGGAGGCACGCGGCCGACGCCGGACTCGCGTCGGTCGTCGTGTCGCCCGGCTCGGACCTGCGCTACCTCGTCGGCGTGGCCGGGTCGTCCTTCGAACGGCTGACCGCCCTCGTCGTGCCGACCGACGCGTCCGTGGCCCCGGTGTTCGTCTCGCCGCGCCTGGAGTTCGCCGGGCTGGGGCACGTGCCCTTCGGCGACCTCGGCGTCGAGGTGCGCACGTGGGTCGACGGCGAGGACGCGTACGCGCTGGCTCTGTCCGGGGTGCCCGGTGGGCCGGTGGCGGTGTCCGACATGACCCCGGCACTGCACGCCCTGCGACTGCGCGACGCCAGCGCAGGCGAGCAGCAGCTGGCGGGGCCCGTCCTTCGCGAGCTGCGGATGCGCAAGGACGGCGTCGAGCTCGAGCAGCTGCGCCTCGCCGGCGCGGCCATCGACCGGGTCCACGCCCGGGTGGGGGAGTGGCTCCGGCCGGGTCGAACCGAGGCCGACATCGCCACCGACATCGCCGCGGCGATCGTCGAGGAGGGCCACGCCGCAGCCGACTTCGTCATCGTCGGGTCGGGCCCGAACGGCGCGAGCCCGCACCACGAGGTCAGCGACCGCATCGTGCAGCAGGGCGACGTCGTCGTCGTCGATATCGGCGGACCGCTGCCCTCGGGCTACAACTCCGACAGCACCCGCACGTACTCGATCGGTTCGCCCACCGAGCCCGACGTCGCCGAGGCCTACGCGGCGCTGCAGGCCGCGCAGCAGGCGTCCGTGGATGCCGTCCGCCCCGGCGTCACGTGCCAGGACGTCGACCGGGCCGGCCGGGCCGTGCTCGCCGAGGCCGGCCTGGCCGAGCACTTCATCCACCGCACCGGCCACGGCATCGGCCTGGACGTCCACGAGGAGCCGTACGTCGTCGAGGGCAACGACCTGCCGCTCGAGGCCGGCATGACCTTCAGCATCGAACCGGGTGTGTACCTCACCGGCCGCTGGGGCGCGCGCATCGAGGACATCGTCGCCGTCACCGACACCGGCGTCGAGCGGTTCAACACCCGCCCCACCGAGCTCACCGTCCTCTGACCTCGCGCGCTCGTCGCGAGAAGGTGCCGACTCGACGCGAAGGTGCCGTCGAGTGGGCACGTTGCCACACGCGTGTCACGAGTCGAAGCCGACGCCCATCCGGTCGAGCGTGCGCAGCCACAGGTTGCGGCGTCCGGTGCGGTCCTCGGCGGCGAGCGAGGCGCGCGTGGCGGCCACCGCCGCGTAGCGCACCGGCTCGGGCGGGAACGGCACCGGCTTGCGGCGCACCATCCCGAGCCGGGTCAGCTCGGTGTCGCGGCCGTCGACGAGGTCGAGGGCCACAGCCGCGCCGAACCGCGTCGAGGCCACGCCGAGCCCGGTGTAGCCGACGGCGTAGGCCATCCGGCCGCCGAGCGCCGTGCCGAACACCGGCGTGAACCGTGAGGTGGTGTCGATGACGCCGGCCCAGCGGTGCGTGAACCGGATGCCCTCGAGCTGCGGGAAGAGGTCGAGGAAGTGGTCGGCGAGCAGCCCGTGCGAGGCGTCGTCCTGCTCGAGCACCGGGTCGATTCGCCCCGGGAAGTGGTAGTTCGCGTCGTACCCGCCGAAGAGCACCCGGTCGTCGAGCGTCCTTCTGTAGTAGTGGAACTGGTTGCCCGCATCGGTGAGGCCCTCACGGCCCTCCCAGCCGATCGCGGCCAGCTGGGCGGGCGTCAGGGGCTCGGTCATGAGCACGTGGTCGTACACCGGCAGCACCCACGCGCTGAACCGTCGGAGCACGCCCTGCGAGGCGTTGGTGCCGATGACGACGCGTCCGGCGTGGATCGACCCGGCGTCCAGGCGCACCCGCACGCCCGGGCCCTCGGCGTCGAACCCGGTGGCGCGGGTGTGCTCGTGGATGCGCACCCCGAGCGACTCGGCCGCGCGGGCCAGCCCCCACACGAGGCGGGCCGGGTCGACGAGCGCCACCTCCGGGTCGAACATGCCGGCGAGGTAGCGGGGCGAGTCGACGCGGGCCCGTGCCTGGGCGGCGTCGAGCAGCTCGACCGGTGCGCCGTGGGACCGGTGCAGCTCGTAGGACTCGCGCACCGAGGGCACCTGGTGCTCGGTCAGTGCGAGGGTCAGCTCGCCCGGACGGTGGAGGTCGGCGTCGATGCCGTGGCGGTCGAGTGTCGCGACGATGCCGTCGAAGTTCTCGGTCGCGAGGCGGTCGAGCGTGTCCATCTCCCCGGGCCAGCAGGCCACGCCCTGCGCGAGCCCGTGGGTGAGCGAGGGCGCCATGAAGCCACCGTTGCGCCCGGACGCACCGTCGCCGATGCGTCCGGCCTCCACGACGACGACGTCCCGCGACGGGTCGGCCTCCTTGGCCTGCAAGGCGGCCCACAGGCCGGTGAACCCGCCGCCGACGACGAGCAGGTCGGTGCGCGGTGCGGCGCCGGTCAGGGCCGGGCGCGGGTCGGGCCGCTCGGGACGGTCCGTCCAGAACGGGAGGGGCCGGGCATCCGCCAGCGCCCGCGCGGCCCGGTCGCTCAGCGATCCTTCGGGGCCGTGGGTGCGAGCGGCGCTGCGCGCGTGGAAAAGAGGCATGACGAACGGATTCGACCATGCTTGGGTGAGCGTGTGAACCCCTCTTCGTTCCAGAGCGATGCCGCGCCTGCCGACACCGCCGAGCTGCTCCGCGTCTTCCACGACGAGACCCGCGCACCGATCCGCGTCGGCACCCCGCAGCGGCCCCTCGAGGTCGACGGTCTCGTGCGTCGCGAGTACGAGGTCGACGGCGGTCGCTGGAACATGATCGAGAGCCCCGACGGCCTGGGCCCGGACCCCGACGAGTGGGACGCCGTCATCGAGCGCCAGCGCGACTTCTTCGCCGGGCTCGGCCTGCGCGTCGAGTGGAAGACCTATGACTACGACGAGCCCGCGGACCTCGGCGAGCGCCTCGTCCGCGCCGGCTTCGTCAAGGAGGACGACGAGGCGCTCATCCTCGGGGAGGCGGCACCGCTCGCCGCGCAGGAGATCGACCTGCCCGAGGGCGTGGTCGTGCGCGCCGCCGACTCCGACGCCGACTTCGAGCGGATGGCCGCGATGCTCGAGGAGGTCTGGGGCGAGCCGCAGCCCTGGGTCGTCGACTCGCTGCTGCCGCGCTGGACCGCGGAGCCGGGCTCGATGGACGTCGTCGTCGTCGAGCAGACGCGCGAGGGTCCGGTGCTGTGCGCGGCCCGATCGGAGTACGACTCGAGCCGCTTCACCGGTCTCTGGGGCGGGTCGACGCTGCCGGAGTGGCGCGGCCGCGGGCTCTACCGGGCCACGCTGCTGCACCGGGCGCGCCTCGGCCTGGCTCGCGGCAAGGACTTCGTCCGGGTCGACGCCTCGCCCGACTCCGAGCCGATCCTGCGTCGTCTCGGGCTGCACCGGGTCGCGACGACGACGCCCTACGTCTTCGACCCCGCGGCGGGCTGAGCGGGCGCTCACCGAGGGATGGGCACCGCTGACCGGACGCAGGTCGGCGTGGCAGGATCGTCGGCGGACCGGATCGCCGTGGGGCCCACCGTCCGGAAACAGCGCCCCACCCGCACGAGACAGCAGGAGACGCCATGCCCATCGCCACCCCTGAGGTGTACGCCGACATGCTCGACCGCGCGAAGGCCGGCTCCTTCGCGTACCCCGCCATCAACGTCTCGAGCTCGCAGACGCTGAACGCCGCCCTCAAGGGCTTCGCCGACGCGGGCTCCGACGGCATCATCCAGGTCTCCACGGGCGGCGCGGAGTACCTCTCCGGCCCGAGCATCAAGAACATGGTGAGCGGCTCGCTCGCCTTCGCGGCGTTCGCGCACGAGGTGGCGAAGAACTACCCCGTCAACATCGCGCTGCACACCGACCACTGCCCCAAGGACAAGCTCGACGGCTTCGTGCGCCCGCTCCTCGCGGCCTCGACCGAGCGGGTGAAGGCCGGCGGCACGCCGTGGTTCCAGTCGCACATGTGGGACGGCTCGGCCGTGCCGCTCGAGGAGAACCTCTCGATCGCCCGCGAGCTGCTCGACCTCGCCAAGGCCGCGAACGTCGTCCTCGAGATCGAGGTCGGCGTCGTCGGCGGCGAGGAGGACGGCGTCGCCCACGAGATCAACGACAAGCTCTACTCGACGCCCGAGGACGCCATCGCCACCGTGAAGGCCCTCGGCGCCGGCGAGAACGGCCGCTACCTGACCGCCCTCACCTTCGGCAACGTCCACGGCGTCTACAAGCCGGGCAACGTCAAGCTGCGCCCCGAGGTGCTCCTCGAGGCCCAGAAGGCCGCCGCCAAGGAGCTCGGCCTGTCCGACGACGCGCGCCCGTTCGACCTCGTCTTCCACGGCGGGTCGGGCTCGCTTCCCGAGGAGATCTCGGCCGCCGTCGACTACGGCGTCATCAAGATGAACGTCGACACCGACACCCAGTACGCGTTCACCCGCAAGGTCGCCGACTGGATGATCTCGAACTACGCCGGCGTGCTCAAGGTCGACGGCGAGGTCGGCAACAAGAAGCTGTACGACCCGCGCGCCTGGGGCAAGGCGGCCGAGGAGGCCATGGCGGCGCGCGTCGTCGAGGCGTGCTCCGCGCTGCGTTCGGCGGGCACCCACCAGTGAGCGACAACCTGCTCGGCATCCCCGAGACGCGTCTGGCCGTCGACCCGGCCGCCGAGAAGCTCGCGGCCGGCGTCGACCCGGTGCAGGTCGCCGCGGCCTACCCGGCGAGCTCGCTCGCGTGGGCGACCCTCGCCGAGGACGCGCTCGCCGACGGCGACCGCGACGTCGAGGCCTACGCGTACGCGCGCACCGGCTACCACCGCGCCCTCGACGCGCTCCGCAAGTCGGGCTGGCGCGGACAGGGCCCGGTGCCGTGGTCGCACGAGCCGAACCGCGGTTTCCTCCGGGCGCTCGCGGCGCTGTCGCGGGCGGCCCGCGCGATCGGGGAGTCCGACGAGGAGCAGCGCTGTGCGCAGTTCCTCCGCGACTCCTCGGCCGAGGGCGCCCGCGAGCTGGGCCTCTGACCCGGTCGCTGCCCACCCCATGACGCTCTTCTGCTCCGACGTCGACGGCACGCTGCTCGACCACCGTCGCACCCTGTCCGACCGCACCGTCGCCGCCATCCGGGCGGTGCGGTCGGCGGGGCACACGTTCGTGCTGTGCAGCTCGCGCATGCCCGCCTCGCTCGAGGGGCTCGAGCGGCTGTGCGGCGTCGAGCCCACGCCGCTCATCGCCTACAACGGCGGCCTCGTCCTGCGAGCCGACCGCTCCGTCGTCACCGACGTCGCCATCACACCCGATGACGCCAGGGCCGCCTACGCCGTCTGCGAGCGGCTCGGTCTCCACGCGAGCTTCTTCGCCGGGGACGACTGGTACGCCTGGGGACCCGACGAGTGGTCCGAGCGCGAGGCGACCATCACCGCCGTCGACCCGAGCGATGAGTCGGCGCACGAGTACGTCGCGACCGGACGCGTCGACACCCACCCGCCGCACAAGGTCATGGCGATGGGCGACCCGACGCTCGTCGACGAGCTGGAGGCGGCGCTGGCCGGGCGGCCCGGCCTCGTGACCTACCGCTCGAAGTACACCTACCTCGAGATCGCCAGTGCGGCCTGCTCCAAGGGTGACGGCCTGCAGGCTCTGGCGAACGAGCTCGGCGTCGCTGTCGAGGACACGGTCTTCTTCGGCGACAACCACAACGACGTCTCGGCGTTCGCCGTCGCGGGCACCGCAGTGGCCGTCGCCAACGCCGTCGACCCCGCGCTCGATGCCGCGTCGGTCGTCACCGGGCACCACCGCGAGGACGGCGTCGCCGAGTACCTCGAGGGCTGGCTCGCACGCGCCTGACGCCAGCAACCCGTCGTCTGAGCGGCCCACCGCACCCTCCCTCTGCACTGCTCCACCTGATGAGCCGTTCCGCGGGTGGCTCACCAGGCGGAGCAGTGCAGAGCACACGTGAGATCTCCCGGGTCCCGGGTCCCGGGTGGGGAGCGCTACTCGCTGGTCGCAGACGGACGGCGTCCGGTGCAGGCTTCACGAACCGATAACCTTGCCGTTGGTTCGGACCACCAAGGGAAGGCAGACCGATGCCGGCGATCGTGCTCGTGGGAGCGCAGTGGGGCGACGAGGGCAAGGGCAAGGCGACCGACCTGCTCGGCAGCAGCGTCGACTACGTCGTCAAGTTCAACGGCGGTAACAACGCCGGCCACACCGTCGTCATCGAGAAGGACGGCAAGCGCGAGAAGTACGCGCTGCACCTGCTGCCCTCGGGCATCCTGTCGCCGAACTGCACGCCGGTCATCGGCAACGGTGTCGTCGTCGACCTCGGTGTTCTCTTCGAGGAGCTCGACGGCCTCGACGCGCGCGGCGTCGACACGAGCAAGCTGAAGGTCAGCGCCAACGCGCACGTCATCCCGCCGTACAACCGGACCCTCGACAAGGTCACCGAGCGCTTCCTCGGCAGCCGCCGCATCGGCACCACCGGCCGCGGCATCGGCCCGACGTACGCCGACAAGATGAGCCGGGTCGGCATCCGCGTCCAGGACCTCTACGACGAGGGCATCCTGCGCCAGAAGGTCGAGGCGGCTCTGGCGTTCAAGAACCAGGTTCTCGCCAAGATCTACAACACGCGCGCCGCCGACGTCGACGAGGTCGTCAGCGAGCTGCGGTCCTACGCCGAGCGTCTGGCGCCGATGGTCGCCGACACCGCCCTCGAGCTCGTGCAGGCGCTCGACCGCGGCGAGACCGTCCTCTTCGAGGCCGGCCAGGCGACGCTCCTCGACGTCGACCACGGCACCTACCCGTACGTCACGTCGAGCAACGCCACCTCGGGTGGCGCGTGCACCGGCTCGGGGGTGCCCCCGACGCGCATCGACTCGGTCATCGCGATCCTCAAGGCGTACACGACGCGCGTCGGCGAGGGTCCGTTCCCCACCGAGCTCACCGACGACATGGGCGAGTTCCTCCGCAAGACCGGCGCCGAGTTCGGCGTCACCACCGGGCGTCCACGTCGGTGCGGCTGGCTCGACGTCGTCATCGGCCGGTACGCCCAGCGGGTCAACGGCGTCACCGACTTCGTCGTCACCAAGCTCGACGTGCTCACCGGCCTGGACAAGGTCCCGATCTGCGTGGCCTACGACGTCGACGGCGTCCGCCACGACGAGATGCCGGTCAGCCAGAGCGACTTCCACCACGCGACCCCGATCTACGAGGAGATGCCCGGCTGGTGGGAGGACATCACCCACTGCCGCACCTTCGAGGAGCTGCCGGAGAACGCGCAGAAGTACGTGCTGCGCGTCGAGGAGCTCATCGGCGCCCGCGTCTCCGCGATCGGCGTCGGCCCGGGCCGCTCCGAGATCATCGAGCGCTTCCCGCTCAAGCCCAGCGTCGCGAGCTGACGGCAAACCACGAACCTGCTTGAACCCGAAGGACTTCCATGAGTGACACGGCCGCGACCGCCGTACCCGAACCGCTCGACTGGGTGACGCGTCTGGCTGACGACGTCATCGCCGAGGCGAAGCACCGCGGCATCGAGAAGATCGTCTGCGCGTCGGGCATCAGCCCGTCGGGCCCGATCCACCTCGGCAACTTCCGCGAGCTCATCACGCCGCACCTCGTGGCCGACGAGATCAAGCGACGCGGCATCCCGTGCGAGCACATCCTGTCCTGGGACGACTTCGACCGGTTCCGTCGCGTACCCAAGCGCCTCGAGGGCGTCGACGAGTCGTGGGAGCAGTACATCGGCCGGCCGCTGACGTCGGTTCCGGCACCAGCCGGCTCGCCGCACGCGAGCTGGGCCGACCACTTCAAGGCGCCCCTGCTCGAGGCCATGGCGGCCACCGGCATCGAGGTGCGGCAGATCAGCCAGACCGAGCAGTACCGCGCGGGTGCCTACCGCGAGCAGGTGCTCCTCGCGATGCGTGAGCGGGCCGCCATCGACAAGGTGCTCGACCAGTACCGCACCCTCGAGGCCGAGGCGGACGCACGCCAGAAGGCCTCGGGCAAGGGCCGGCGCCAGGATCCCAAGGCCGCGAAGCTGACCGAGGAGCAGGCGGCCGCCGCCACCGAGGCCGAGCGCGGCTCGGGCGCCGCGGGTGAGGACGACGGCAGCGAAGGCACCGCGGGCTACTTCCCGTTCAAGCCGTACTGCAGCGTCTGCCACACCGACTTCACCACGGTCACCGCCTACGACGACGACTCCCACGAGCTCGCCTACACGTGCACGAAGTGTGGTCACGAGGAGACGGTCGACCTCGACACCTTCACCGACGGCAAGCTCGTCTGGAAGGTCGACTGGCCGATGCGCTGGGGCTACGAGGGCGTGCTCTTCGAGCCGTCCGGCGTCGACCACCAGAGCCCCGGCAGCAGCTTCGTCGTGGGCAAGGACCTCGCCCCGATCTTCGGCTGGGAGCGGCCGATCGGCCCGATGTACGCCTTCGTCGGCATCGCGGGCATGGCCAAGATGAGCTCGTCCAAGGGCGGCGTACCGATCCCGAACGACGCGCTCGAGGTCATGGAGCCGCCGGTGCTGCGCTGGCTCTACGCCCGCCGCCGCCCGAACCAGAGCTTCGACGTCGCCTTCGGCCCCGAGCTGCAGCGCCTGTACGACGAGTGGGACGCCTTGAACCGCAAGGTCGCCGGCGGTGACGCGCAGCCGGGCGACCTCGCCGCGCACCTTCGTGCCACGTCGACGGCGTCCGGCCCGCTGCCCGCGACGCCGCGCCCGATGCCGTTCCGCACCATCGCCTCGGTCATCGACATCACGCAGGGCGACGAGGCGCAGGCCGTGCGCATCCTGTCCGAGCTCGACCCCGACAACCCCATCGGCTCCACCGACGACCTGCGCCCGCGTCTCGACTGCGCCGAGCGCTGGATGCTCGGCTACGTGCCCGCCGAGGACCGCACGATCGTGCGCGAGACCCCCGACGCCGACCTGCTCGCAGGTCTCGACGACGAGCAGCGCGAGTCGCTGCGCCTCCTCGTCGAGGGCCTCGACGCGCACTGGTCGGTCGACGGCCTGACCCACCTGGTCTACGCCGTGCCGAAGATCCAGCGCGGCATCGACCCCGAGGCCAAGGTCAAGGACCCAGAGCTGTCCGCTGCCCAGCGCGCGTTCTTCGTCCTCGTCTACCGCCTGCTCGTCGGCAAGGACACGGGGCCCCGCCTGCCGACGCTGCTGCTGGCCGTCGGCGCCGACCGCGTCCGCACGCTCCTCGGCGCCTGACGCGTTCCTGCGGAACCCCATCTTCATTCTGCTAAAGAAACCATTGACATAGTGAAGACGGTTCGTATGCTTGGGGACACGTAGAACGAAGGAGATCCCCGTGAGCAGCGACACCGCGGGCACCAACGGTGTCCCGATGGAGGCCATGCTGGCCGACTTCGGGGCCCGGGTGCGTTCCCTGCGCAAGGAACGGTCGCTGACCACCGAGAAGCTCGCCCAGAACGCCGGAGTGAGTGCCGGGCTCATCAGCCAGATCGAGCGCGGCCACGGCAACCCCTCCTTCGCCACCCTGGTCCAGCTGGCGCACGGGCTGCAGCTGCCCGTGGGCCAGCTGCTCCAGCCGGTCGAGACGGAGCACGTCGTCGTCCGCAAGGACCAGCGACGCCGCCTCGACAGTCACGGTCTGGCCACCGATGACGGCGGCGTCTACGAGCTGCTGACCCCGGACCTCAGCGGTGCACTCGAAGCCAACTGGGTGGTGACACCGCCCGGCTACGACACGAGCGCCACGCCGTACACCCACCACGGCGAGGAGTTCGGCATCGTCCTGTCCGGAACGAAGGACGTCTTCCTCGACGGTGTCCGTCACCGGCTCCACGCCGGCGACTCGATCCGTTACAGCTCCACCATCCCGCACTGGTACGCCAACCCGTCGGAGACCGAGGACTGCACCGCCGTCTGGGTGAGCACGCCGCCCACCTGGTAGGCCGCCGCCTCCCGCCGACCTCCCCACCCCCACAGGTCCCGGACGCCCCTGCGCCACGGGTTCCCTCGAGGGCGCCCTCAACCGCGCCCTCCCGTCACGAACCGGAGAGTTCGCCATGACCGCTACCCCGAAAGCGACCACCGTCACGCCGCCCGAGTCCTCGGACGTCCAGCCCCGATCCACCCGCCGGGCCATGCTCGGCCTCGGTCTCGGCAACACGCTCGAGTGGTACGACTGGATGATCTTCGGCCTGCTGGCCACCTTCATCGGTCCCCTCTTCTTCGCCAAGACCGACCCCGTCTCGGCGACGCTCGACGCCCTCGCGGTCTTCGCCGTCGGCTTCTTCGTCCGCCCGCTCGGCGGCGCCCTCTTCGGCACCGTCGCCGACCGCATCGGCCGGCGCAGCGTCATGCTCTGGTCGGTCGGCACGATGGCCGTGACGACGCTCGTCATCGGGCTGCTGCCGACCTACGACTCGATCGGCGTGTGGGCCGGCGTGCTGCTCCTCGTGTGCCGCCTGCTACAGGGCCTGTCGACCGGCGTCGAGGCCCCGCTGTCGACGGCCTTCGCCGTGGAGGTCATGCCGAAGGGCCACGAGGGCCGGGCCGCCGGCTACATCAGCTTCTTCGTCAACCTCGGCATCCTCCTCGCCTCGCTCGTCAGCTTCGCGACGAGCTACGTCATCGGTGGCGACGCCATGGCGACGTGGGGCTGGCGCGTGCCGCTGCTCTTCGGCGCGGCCCTCAGCTTCTTCGTCCTGTACCTGCGCCGCGCCCTGCCCGAGACCCTCCACGAGCAGGAGCGCAGCGAGACGACCGGCGGCACGTGGAAGGGCGTGCGCAAGCACTGGCTCGGCCTGCTCGCGATCGTCTTCGTCGTCGGCAGCGCGCAGGCGTTCAACTACGCGTGGAACGTCGGCCTGCCGAGCCTGGCGCGAACGACCTTCAAGGAGAACCCGACCGAGGTCTTCGGTGTGACGACGCTGCTCGGCGTCATCCTCCTCGGCGGCGCGATCATCACCGGTCGCGTCGCCGACCGGGTCACGCTGTCGCGGGCCTTTGTCGTGACGCGCCTCGCCTCCGTGCCTGCCGTCTTCCTCATGCTGCTCTACACCGGGCCGGGCATGGGCACCTTCGCCCTGGTCGTGCTCGGCGGCGGCGTCGTCCTCGTCGCCAACATGACGCTCTACAACGTCGTGTCCGCCTCGCTCATGCCGAAGTTCTGCCGGGCCACGGGCACCGGCGTCGGCTACGGCGTCGCGGTCGCCCTGTTCGGCGGCACCGCGTCCTACCTGCTCGTGTGGCTGCAGAGCCACGGCCTCACGTGGGTCTTCCCCGCCTACACCGCCGCCCTGTCGGTCATCAGCATCGCCCTGTACGTCGCCGCCCGCCGCCGCAGCGGCATCTTCGCCGGAGAGTGAGCTCCACAGCCATGAACGCCCAGCAGTACGTCCAGCAGCACCCGCAGGGGCTCGCGATCAGCTCCGACGAGGTGACGGCACCCGTCGTGCGTCGCAGCGACGTCGTCGTCGTCGGGGGAGGCCCGGCCGGGGTCAGCGCCGCGGTGTCGGCCGCCCGCAGCGGCGTCGACGTCACCCTCGTCGAGCGCTACTCGGCGCTCGGCGGGCTCGCCTCCGGCGGGATGGTGCTCGTCCTCGACGACATGGTCAACGGTGACGAGATCACCGTGACCGGCATCGTCGACGAGTACGTCGAGCGGATGGCGCGCACCAAGCTCGCCGTCTACCCGCCCGTCGAGGAGCGTGCGGCCTCGCAGGAGCTGTGGAACAAGTGGGGGCGCTGGGGCACCTTCGACTTCCACTCGCACAGCAACCCGAAGCCGATCTGCTACGCGGTCGCCTTCGACCCCGACGCGTGGAAGGCGACGTCCGTCGACCTCGTCCGCGAGTCCGGCGTGCACCTGCGGATGCACAGCTGGTTCTCGCGGCCGATCGTCGACGAGGGTGTGCTCAAGGGCGTCGTCGTGGAGACGAAGCAGGGGCCGCAGGCCATCCTCGGCGACGTCGTCATCGACACGACGGGCGACATCGACGTCGCCTCCCGGGCCGGGGCACCCTATGCCCACGACTCCTACCTCGTCACGCTCGTCTTCCGTCTCGGCGGCGTCGACACCGCCGCCGCCGAGCGTTTCGAGCAGGAACACCCGAAGGAGGCACGGGCCGTCAACCGCAGGATCAAGCGGCTCCTCGGGGGAGCCTGGGAGCTGTGGTGGCTCAAGACGCCGCTGCCCGGCGTCGTGTGGTGCAACACCCCGCACATGACCGGCTTCGACGGCGCCGACCCGGAGTCGCTGACGAGCGCCGAGTTCGCGGCGCGGGACCGCATCGCCGCCGCCCTGCCCGAGATCCGGGCCAGCCTGCCCGGCTTCGGGAACGCCTACGTGCTCGACGTCGCGCAGCAGATGGGCGTGCGCCAGACCCGGCTGCTCCAGGGCGAGTACGTCGTGACGAAGGAGGACGTCGTGACGCGCCGGCACTTCGCCGACTCGGTGGCGCGCGGCCGCGACTACTACACGCCGTACCGGTCGCTGCTGCCCGTCGGTGTGGACCAGCTCGTCGTCGCGGGGCGACACTACTCGGCGACGCCGGAGGCCCAGCGGATGTCCCGCGAGATCCCGCCGTGCATGGCCCAGGGGCAGGCGGCAGGCATCGCGGCGGCACTCGCCGTCGAGAAGGCCCTCCCGGTCCGTGACGTGCCGGTCGACGAGATCCAGCTGCGGATGCGCGACCAGGGAGCCGACCCGGGCGACCGTCCGGCGCCCAACGCGACCATCGACGCGATGACCGAGAAGGACCAGGAGAACCAGCGATGACGACGTCAGCACCCTCCACCCCGACGTCCCCACGAGCCCTCGAGGGCATCACCGTCCTCGACTTCACCCAGGTCTACATGGGCCCGTCGTGCACGCAGATGCTCGCCGACTACGGGGCGGAGGTGATCAAGGTCGAGCGCCCGGTGTGGGGCGACCTGTCCCGCAACTCCCTGCCGGACCCGGCCGGCCAGGAGAACCCGATCTTCATCTCGATCAACCGCAACAAGCGCTCGGTCACCATCGACACCCGCACCGAGGCCGGGCGCGCCGTCGTGCTCGACCTCGTGCGGTGCTCCGACGTCGTCGTCAGCAACTTCCGCTCGGGCGTCATGGAGCGGATGGGCTTCGGCTACGAGGCGCTCAAGGAGGTCAACCCGACCATCGTGTGGGCCTCGGGCACCGGCTTCGGCGAGTCCGGGCCCTACGCCCACAAGGGCGGCCAGGACGTCATCGCCCAGGCGTACTCGGGCGTCATGTGGCGCCGGTCCGATGACACCGTGCCGCTCAGCGTCTACCCGACGACCCTGGCCGACTACACGACCGGCATGCACCTGTGCCAGGGCATCCTGCTGGCCCTCATCGCCCGCGACCGCACCGGCGAGGGCCAGAAGGTGCAGGTCAACATGTACGACTCGATGCTCCACATGCAGATGCAGGAGGCCTCGACACAGCTCAACCGCGGCCACGAGGTCAACTGGGCCGCGATGCCGCTCTCAGGCGTCTTCCCGACGACCGACGGCGCGGTCTGCATGGTCGGCGCGTTCAAGGAGAACCCGCTCCGCGACATCAGCAAGGCCCTCGAGCTCGACGAGGACTGGTCGACCAAGCCGGGGTTCGACACGCTCGAGGGGCAGTTCGAGCACCGGCCGCAGCTGCAGGCGCTCTTCCGCGAGCGGTTCGCCACCGACACGACGGCCCACTGGGTCGAGCGGCTCGAGGCCGTCGACATCCTCTGCGCCCCGGTTCGCAGCCTCGTCGAGGCGCTCGCCGACGAGCAGACCGCTGCGAACGGAATGGTCGTGGAGATGGAGCACCCGCAGGCCGGCACGATGCGCGTGCTCAACGCGCCGATCCGGCTGTCCGCGACCCCCAACGAGTCGCGCCGGCCCGCGCCGATGCTCGGCGAGCACAACGCCGAGGTGCTGCGCGAGCTCGGCTACGACGACGAGCGGGTCGCCGCCCTGCTCGCCGACGGGGTGATCCGATGAGTGCGCCCGCAGCCCAGCGCATCGACGAGGTGCGCTACGAGCGGCGGGGACGCGTCGTCCACGTGACGATCGACCGCCAGCACGTGCTCAACGCGGTCGACGATGCGACGAACCGGCGCCTCAACGAGATCTGGGACGAGATCGAGCGCGACCCCGGCGTGCACGCCGTCGTCGTCACCGGGGCGGGGGAGCGCGCCTTCTGCACCGGCGCCGACATGTCCGCCGGCGGCACCGGCAAGAACGGCATCGACTACTGGGCCGACCTCGACCCCAACGGGTTCGCCGGCCTCAGCCTGCGCCGCACCCTCGACGTGCCCGTCATCGCGCGGGTCAACGGCTACGCGTTCGGCGGCGGCATGGAGATCGTCCTCGGCGCCGACATCGTCATCGCCTCGAGCACCGCGCAGTTCGGTCTCACCGAGCCACGCGTCGGGCGGCTCCCGCTCGACGGCGGCATCGTCAAGCTGGTCCGTCGCATCCCCCACACGCGCGCCATGTCGATCCTGCTCACCGGCCGCCGTGTGCCCGCCGAGGAGATGCGCGACCTCGGGCTCGTCAACGAGGTCGTCGGCCCCGAGGAGCTCGACGCCGCCGTCGACCGCTGGCTCGCCGACGTGCTCGCGTGCGCGCCGACGTCGCTGCGTGCCATCAAGCAGATCGTCAACCGCACCGACCACCTCACGGACCGCGATGCGCGGGACCAGCGCCTCCCCGCGCTCATGGAGTGCCTGACGAGCCCGAACGCCACCGAGGGTGTCGAGGCCTTCCGCGAGAAGCGTGCCCCCGTCTGGAGCGACCGGTGAACCGGCACATGCGCCCCGGCGTCTGGGGCGTGCTCGCCACCCCCTTCGCCGGCTCGACCCTCGACGTCGACGACAACGGCATCGCCCAGCTCGTCGAGCACGCCGACCAGGCGGGCGTCGCCGGGCTCACGGTGCTCGGGGTCTTCGGCGAGGCGGCCCGCCTGTCGTGGGCCGAGCGGCGGCTCGTGCTCGAGACCGTGCTCGAGACCACCGACCTCCCGCTCGTCGTGGGCTGCACGTCGCTCGCCACGGCCCCCGTCGTCGACGAGGCGCGCATGGCGGTCGAGCTCGTCGGCGACCGGCTCGCCGGCGTCATGGTCCAGGCCAACAGCGCCGACGCCGCGACGCTCGACGCGCACCTGCGTGCCGTGCACCAGGCCAGCGGTGCCGACGTCGTCGTGCAGGACTACCCGGTCGTCAGTGGTGTGCACGTGTCGTCGGCGGTGCTCGGCGACCTCGTCGCGCGCTCGCCGCACGTCACCGCGGTCAAGGCCGAGGCGCCGCCGACGCCGGTCGCGGTCGCCGAGCTCACCACCCGGTGCGACGTCCCCGTCTTCGGCGGCCTCGGCGGCATCAACCTGCTCGACGAGCTCGCCTGCGGCGCAGCTGGGGCCATGACCGGCTTCTCCTACCCGGAGGCCCTCGTCGCCACGGTCGACGCGTGGGACCCCGCCGCGCCGGCGCGCGCACGTGAGGCCCTGCTGCCCTACCTGCCGCTCATCACCTTCGAGCAGCAGGTCGGCATCGCCCTCGCGGTGCGCAAGGAGTGCCTGCGCCGCCGTGGCCTCATCGCCGAGTCGGGGGTGCGTCCGCCCGCGCGGGTCCTGCCCGACTCGCTCCGGCCCCTGCTCGCTGCGCACCTCGAGGCCACCGAGACAGCCACCGGGATCCCCACCCGCGTCCCGGCCGGGGTCGCCTGATGGACCTCGGACTCGACGGACGTGTCGCCCTGGTCCTCGCCTCGACCGGCGGCCTCGGCGCGGCAGTCGCCACGGCGCTCGCCGCGGAAGGTGCCCACGTCGTGGTCACCGGCCGTGACGCGGGCCGCGCCGAGGCCCTCGCGGGCTCGCTCCCCTCGGCCGTCGGCCTCGGGGTCGACCTCACGGCGCCTGACGCGGCGGCCACGGTCCTCGCGGCCACGAGGGAGGCGTTCGGCGACCCGGACGTCCTCGTGCTCAACGGTCC
>JAEXXY010000061.1 GCA_023451855.1 Actinomycetes bacterium | reverse complement strand
CGGCGACAGCATGGTCGATGGCGATCTTCTGCAGCGCGGGCCACAGGTCGCGCATCCGGCGGGGGTCGGCGGCGATGGTGCGCAGGTGGTCGACCATGTCGGCGTGGTTCTCGCCCAGCAGCTCGAGGAGAGTCGTCGCGCCCACCACGAACATCCCTGCGTTCCAGCGGTACTCGCCCGTCGCGAGGTACCTGCGCGCAGTGTCGGCGTCGGGCTTCTCGACGAACTCGTCGACACGGTGCGCGCTCGGGGCGTCCTCCACCGTGAGCGGCTCGCCGAGGCGGATGTACCCGAATGCCGTTGAGGGGTGAGTCGGCTCGATGCCGATGGTGACGAGGTCGCCCTGGCGAGCGACGGCGACAGCCTCGCGCACCGCGGCCTCGAAGGCTGCGGTGTCGCGGATGACGTGGTCGGCCGCGAAGGATCCGAGCACGGCCTCGGGGTCGCGTCGCTCGAGCATCGCTGCGGCGAGACCGATGGCCGGCATCGAGTCGCGGGGCGAGGGCTCGCCGACGACGGCGTCGTGGCCGAGCATCGGCAGCTGCGCGCGCACCGCGTCCTCGTGCGCGACGCCGGTGACGACGAGCATCTGGTCGCCGACGAGCGGCTCGAGCCGGTCCCACGTGGCGCGCAGCAGCGACTGCCCGGACCCGGTGAGGTCGTGGAGGAACTTGGGGGACTGGCGGCGCGAGATCGGCCAGAGCCGCGTGCCGGACCCGCCGGCGGGGATGACGGCCCAGAAGCCGGGGATCGCACTCATGGGGGACACCGTACCGATGAGCAGCCCCTGGCCCGAACCGATGCGAGCAGGGCCCCTGGCGGTCAGCCGATGTCGCGACGTCGCAGCCCGGCGACCCCTACGGCGGCAACCGCGACGGCGAGCACGGTGAGGACGGCGAGGGGCAGCCACTGCACCGATCCGCCGGGCAGGGCCGGCAGGTGCGAGAAGGGGGACAGGTCGACGAGCCAGCCGGGCAGGTCGAGCAGGTCACCGAACTCGCCGATCAGGAGGAAGACGATGAGCACGGCCCAGGCCAGGCCGGTGAACCGGGGCCACACCCCGTAGAGGAGCATCGCGACGCCCAGCGTCACCCACACCGCCGGCAGCGTCGAGAGCGCCGCGCCGACGAGGCGCACCACGAAGCCGCCGACGTCACCCTCGGCCGAACCGTGGACCACGCCCGCGACGAGCGCGCCGACCACCATGACCCCGGCGCTCGCGGCCACGGCCAGCCCGAGGTGGCCGAAGGCCCAGGTCGTGCGACGCACCGCGGTCGCGAGCAGCGCCTCGGCCCGCGTCGTCGTCTCCTCGGTGTGCATGCGGGTCACGATGGCGATGGCCAGCGCGGCTGCAGCCACGGCCGCGAAGTGCAGCTCGGTCGAGAAGTAGATGTCGGTGATCGTGCCGGCGTCGCCACCCATGGCGCGCAGCATGTCCTCGACCTGGGGGGAGTCGACGAAGCTGGCGACGCTGCCGGCGATCGACCCGAGCACGACGCCGAGGACGACGTACGCGACGCCCCACCCGACGAGCATCCCGCGGGCCAGCCGTACCGTCAGTCCGGCGGCCGACCCGATGTCGCTGCGATCACGGCCCGCTCGGCTCGGCAGCACCCCCGCGCCGAGGTCGCGTCGGTCGAGCAGCGCGAAGGCGACGGCCACGAGTAGCACGTAGAGGACGAGGCCGAGGACGACGACCCAGTACCGGTTCGCCCCGAACGGTGACACCTTGACGCCCCAGCCGAGCGGCGAGAGCCAGCTGAGGAACCGTGCCGGGCTGTCCTCGGCCGCGGTGTCGCCGACGGCGCGCACGAGGAACGCGACCGCGAGGGCGCCGAGTGACCACCCTGCGGTGCCGCGGGCACTCGAGGTCAGCTGCGCCGCCACGGCCGTGACGCCGACCCACGACAGCCCCATGACGAGCCACGAGACGCCGAGCGCGACGGAACCCGCGGCGTCGAGGCCGACGGCGACGGACCAGAGGACGGTCAGCGCCACGGTCAGCACGACGGCGCCCGTGCCGAGCAGCACCGCCGCTCCCAGGGCGGCCCGGCGCCCGACGACACCGGCCCCGAGCAGCTCGAGCCGCCCGGCCTCCTCCTCGGTGCGGGTGTGTCGGCGCACGACGACGTAGGCGAGCATCGCGAGGAACACGCCGCCGAGCAGGACCGACTTGAAGGTCGCGATGGAGTCGATGCCGAGGCTCGAGATCGGGCCGTACATCGCGACGAGCGCCGGGTTGGCGAGCGTCGGGGCCAACGAGGCCTGCGCCGACGCGAGGTCGGGGAAGAGCGTGAAGGTCGCCTTGGCCGACATCGCGACGAACCCGGCGAGGGCCACGGCGCTCACGGGCACGAGGACACGGTCGCGGCGCATCGCGAGGCGCAGCAGCGACGGGGTGCCGGTCAGGCCTGCGGCAGACCTGACACCACCGCGGGCCGGGGCGGCGAGGGCGCTCATGACGCCACCGCGGGCGCACCGCCGCTGCGGTACTGCTCCATGAAGAGCTCCTCCAAGGTCGGGGGAGCGCTCGTCAGGGCGGTGATGCCGTGGGCGCCGAGCACCTCGAGGAGCCGGCCGAGGTCGTCGGCCCCGACGGTGCACGTCACGTGGGCACCGCTCACCTGGGCGTCGGCGACCCCGGGCAGTCCGGCCAGCGACGACGCGTCGAGGGGGCGGTCCAGCGTCGCCTCGACGCGCGTGCGGGACAGGTGGCGCAGCTGGGTCAGTGTGCCCGACTCGACGTTGCGACCCTCGCGGATGATGCTGACGCGGTCACAGAGTGACTCGACCTCGGACAGGATGTGGCTGCTGAGCAGGACCGTGCCTCCCGCAGAACGGAACTCGCGGACGGCGTCCTTGAAGACGGCCTCCATGAGCGGGTCGAGGCCGGACGTCGGCTCGTCGAGGACGAGCAGCTCGACGTCGGACGACAGTGCAGCGACGAGGGCGACCTTCTGACGGTTGCCCTTGGAGTAGGAGCGGCCCTTCTTCGTCGGGTCGAGGTCGAAGCGCTCGAGCATGTCGGCGCGGCGCCGTTCGTCGACGCCGCCGCGGAGCCGGGCGAGCAGGTCGATGACCTCGCCGCCGGTGAGGTTGGGCCACAGGGCGACGTCGCCGGGCACGTAGGCGAGGCGCCGGTGCAGCGTCTCGACGTCACGCCAGGGGTCGCCGTCGAGGAGGGTCGCGTGGCCGGCGTCGGCGCGCAGCAGGCCGAGCAGGATCCTGAGGGTCGTCGACTTGCCGGCGCCGTTGGGCCCGAGGAACCCGTGGATCTCGCCGGTGGCCACCTCGAGGTCGAGACCGTCGAGGGCGACGGTGTGGCCGAAGGACTTGCGGAGGTCGTGGACCTCGATCGCCGTGGTCATGTACTCGACGATACACAAGATTCACGATTTACTGAATGAAGTGATTCTCGGTAGGGTCGGGCCAGGAGCCGCACACGTGGCCGCGACGCTGGGGAGGCGAGGATGGGCGCACGACGCAGGGCACCACGGCGCGACGAGGAGGCCGTCGCGGCCTACGTCGAGCGCCTCGGCGACGCCCTGACCGAGGCCGGCATGCCGCGCCTCGCCGCGCGCGTCTTCGCATGCCTGCTCGCCGACGACGACGGGCGCATGACCGCCGCCGAGCTGACCGAGGCCCTCGACGTCAGCCCCGCCGCCGTCTCGGGCGCCGTCCGCTACCTCACCCAGACCTTCCTGATCGGCAAGGAGCGCGAGCGCGGCACCCGCCGCGACGTCTACGTCGTCCAGGCCGACGCCTGGCACGGCGCGATCCTCAGCCGCGACCGCGTCATGCACCACATGGAGTCGAGCATGCGCACCGGTGTCACGGCCGTCGGGGGCACGGCCACGCCGGCCGGCCAGCGCCTCCAGCTGTCGGTGTCGTTCCTCGAGTTCATCGGCGAGGAGATGCAAACCCTCGGCGAGCGCTGGGAGGACCGCAAGGCCCAGCTGCTCGCCGAGTGGGCCGACACCGCCTGACCGTCGAGAGGCCACGTTCGGTCGCCTCCCACCCGTCGAGAGGCCACGTTCGGTGGCCTTCTACCCGACGTGAGATCGGCAACGTTCACCGGCGCCCGACGCGTGGGCCACCGCCCCGCCGATACGCTCGGCACCATGGCTGACAGCACCGGTGCGCGCTCCGAGTCCGACCTGCCCATCGAGCCCGTCTACGACGCGTCGGCCCTCGAGGGTTTCGACGCCGAGGCCAAGCTCGGCGCCCCCGGCAGCTACCCGTTCACCCGCGGCGTCTACCCGTCGATGTACACGGGCCGGCCGTGGACGATGCGCCAGTACGCCGGCTTCGGCACGGCCAAGGAGAGCAACGAGCGCTACCACCAGCTCGTCAAGGCCGGCACCGGCGGCCTGTCCGTCGCCTTCGACCTGCCGACCCAGATGGGCTACGACTCCGACGAGCCGATCGCGCACGGCGAGGTCGGCAAGGTCGGTGTCGCCATCGACTCCGTCGATGACATGCGGGTCCTCTTCGACGGCCTGCCGCTCGGCGAGATCTCGACGTCGATGACGATCAACGCCCCGGGCTCGACGCTGCTGCTGCTCTACCAGCTCGTCGCCGAGGAGCAGGGTGTCGCCGGCGAGCAGCTGACCGGCACGATCCAGAACGACGTGCTCAAGGAGTACATCGCCCGCGGCACCTACATCTACCCGCCGCGCGAGTCGCTGCGCCTCATCGCCGACGTCTTCGCCTACTGCCACAAGGAGATGCCGCGCTGGAACACCATCTCCATCAGCGGCTACCACATGGCCGAGGCCGGGGCGACGCCTGTGCAGGAGATCGCCTTCACCCTCGCCAACGCCATGGAGTACGTCCGTGCTGCGCAGGCCGCGGGCTTGCACGTCGACGACTTCGCGCCGCGCCTGTCCTTCTTCTTCGTGGCCCGCACGACGCTGCTCGAGGAGGTCGCGAAGTTCCGCGCGGCCCGGCGCATCTGGGCCCGGATCATGAAGGAGCAGTTCGGCGCCCAGAACCCCAAGTCGATGATGCTGCGCTTCCACACCCAGACGGCCGGCGTGCAGCTGACCGCGCAGCAGCCCGAGGTCAACCTCGTCCGCGTCGCGCTGCAGGGCCTGGGCGCCGTGCTCGGTGGCACCCAGTCGCTGCACACGAACTCCTTCGACGAGGCCATCGCCCTCCCGACCGAGAAGGCGGCCCGCCTCGCGCTGCGCACCCAGCAGGTCATCGCCTACGAGACCGACGTGACCAAGACCGTCGACCCGTTCGCCGGCTCGTACGTCGTCGAGTCGATGACCGACGAGATCGAGGCGGCCGTGCTCGACCTCATCCAGCAGGTCGAGGACAAGGGCGGCGCCGTGGCCGCCATCGAGCAGGGTTTCCAGAAGTCGGAGATCGAGCGCTCGGCCTACCGGGTGCAGCTCGAGATCGACAACGGCGAGCGCACCGTCGTCGGCGTCAACCGGTTCACCCTCGACCAGGAGGAGCGCTACGACCCGCTCCGCGTCGACCCCTCGATCGAGGCCGAGCAGCGTGACCGCCTCGCCGCCCTGCGCGCCGAGCGCGACCAGGCCGCCGTCGACGCCGCCCTCACGCGCCTGCAGGAGGCCGCCCGCGGCACCGACAACGTCCTCTACCCGATGAAGGAGGCGCTCGCCGCCCGCGCCACCGGCGGCGAGGTCGCCCACGCGCTGCGCGAGATCTGGGGTGCCTACCACCCCCGCGAGACCTTCTGACCCACGCGTCGTCCCGACCGACCCGCACCCACCGGCCCACGCGCCAGCCCGGCCGCGGCGCCGGCCGGTCCCGTACGGGCGGAGTGGCCGGATGCAACCCCGGAAACGCGTCTCAGGAGGCCTGTGGAGGGTTCGATCCGGTCACTCGACCCGTCCGTAGGCGTCGTAGGCACTGCGAGCGACGCAGCGCGACGACGTCCTCGATCGCTCGCCCCACGACGTCCGGTTCGAACATCACCTGCTCCCACGTGAAGCGCAGCACCAGCCAGTCGCGGGTCACGAGGCCGTCGTAGCGGCGGCAGTCGCGGTCGAACGCCTTCCGTCCGGTGTGGAACTGGTGGCTGTCCGCCTCGAGGACGATCCGCAGCTCTTCGTCGGCGAGGTCGACGCGCGCGTAGAAGTCGTCGTACCGG
>JAEXXY010000053.1 GCA_023451855.1 Actinomycetes bacterium | reverse complement strand
GAGCACCGCCGCGTGCAGGCCGGCGTCGATCCAGACGTCACGGTCGTCGACGTAGGGCTGGTGGACGGTGAGCCGCTGGCGCAGCGCGAAACCCGAGTCCCGGGTGAGCCGCTCGAGGTCCTCCAGCCGCGGCCAGGGCCGTTCGGGGTTGACGTGGTCGGCCGTCAGTGGGCTCACCCCGCCCCAGTCGTCGATGCCGGCAGCGAGCAGGGCAGCCAGCTCGGCCGGGTCGCTGAGGTTCGGGGGCGCCTGGATCCGCATGTCGGCGCCGAGGACGACGCGGGCGGTGGCCACGGTCGCCAGGTACTCGTCGGTCTCGGCGTCGTGGACGTCCTGCATGGCGGTCGCCGGCTTCGCCCGGAAGTTCTGGATGATCACCTCCTGGACGTGGCCGTGCCGCGCGTGCACGTCGCGCAGGGCGATCAGCGACTCCGCGCGGTCCTCGAGGGACTCGCCGATGCCGACGAGCAGGCCGGTCGTGAAGGGCACCTTCGCGCGACCGGCGTCCTCGAGCACCGCCAGCCGCACAGCGGGGTCCTTGTCCGGAGAGCCGAAGTGCGCACCGCCCGGCCGCTCGAAGATCTCGCGTGACGTGGTCTCGAGCATCATCCCCATCGACGGGGCGGTGGGCCGCAGCGCCTCCAGCTCGGCGAGGCTGAGCACTCCCGGGTTGAGGTGGGGGAGCAGGCCCGTCTCCGCCGTGATGCGCCGGGCGAGGTGGCCGACGTAGTCCACGGTCGAACCGAAACCGTGCTCGCGCAGCCACTCGCGCGCCACGTCCCACCGGTCCTCGGGCCGGTCGCCGAGCGTCAGCAGCGCCTCCTTGCACCCCAGCGCCGCACCCTGGTGCGCGACCGCCAGCACCTGGTCCTCGGACAGGTAGGGGCTCAGGCCCTTGCGGGCCAGCTTGGCGGGCGTGTCGACGAAGGTGCAGTAGTGGCACCGGTCCCGGCAGAGCGTCGTAACGGGGATGAAGACCTTGGGCGAGTAGGTGACCACTCGGTCACGGCCCGCGCGGCGCAGCCCGGCGTCGCGAACGCTCGCAGCCCGTCCCATGAGGGCAGCGAGAGCCTCGCCGCGGGCGGACAGCAGCCCGACCAGCTCGGCGACCTCTTGAGGCACGGCACTCCCATCACGATCTACCAGGACGCGGTGACGCAGAGCGCGACGCCGGTACAAGCATCCTTCACCCCACAACATCCGGGCGGGCGGGGCCCCTACCGTTCGCAGTTCGGGATGCCGGCTCACGACGGTGTGCACCCCGCACGGCCGTGGGTGGCTCGATGTCCGCGTCCAGGTCTGGTGTTGGCCGCTGCCCCTCGTGTGAGCAGGGTTGTTGGGAGCAACGCCAGAGCGGAGTGCTTGACGCATCCCGGGCGACCACGAGCCCGAAGAAGGGGAGCGTCAAGGATCAACCGACGTAGATGTCAAGGATCAGCCGAAACACCGTCAGGCATCGCCGAGCATCAAGCGGAGTCATACAAAACGTGTGGTGCCCCCGGCAGGATTCGAACCTGCGACACCCGCTTTAGGAGAGCGGTGCTCTATCCCCTGAGCTACGAGGGCGGGGCATGGCTGAAACCCTCGCTGGAAACCTCGCTGCAAGGGTCGCTGTAACCCTCGCTGTGACGAGGCCCTGCCGGGCCGACCAACGGGGACAGGCTACTGGACCGCAGCGGCCCGCTCGCGCGTGGCTGGCGACGGCGCGGCGGAGCGCGCCATCAGCGGCATGATGGCCGCGGGACGTGGTGGACAAGACCCGCAAGCGGGTCGCCGCGGAGCACCGTCCAGCTGCGCACCCGGACCACCGACGGGCGCGGCCCACGACGACGGCAAGGTTGCCAGCGCGACCGGCCCCCAGCCCGCGACCACCTCTGCGGAGGCTGCGTCCGCCGATCGCCTTCGTGCTGTCCTACGATTGCAGCCGAGAGGAGGCCGCGATGGCGGATCCCGTGGGCGACATCATCGGGGACTACCGGGCGTTCACCGCGCAGCAGCACGAGCGCCTGCTTGCCAGGGGCATCGACATCCGCCCGTACGCCCTCAGCCATCTCGCAGTCCGCGTCCCGGAGTGGGACCAGTACGTGCATGTGCGGGGCCTCCTCGAACGCCACGCGATCGCCAATCGCGAGAAGGTCTGGAACGGCCGTCCGATCTCCTTGATCGTTCCCGCCGAGCCGCTTGACGTCATGGACGGCAAGGTCGTCCGGCTCATCGAGCTCATCCCACCTGTGCACCAGCGTGTCTACAAGATGGGGTTGGAGCACCTCGGCGTCGTAGTCGGCGACACCTTCGACGAGTTCGTCGAAACCCACAAGCCGGTCCTGACGGGACAGCAGTTCCAGGGGCCGAACAGCACGCCCGACCCCGTCTACATCTTGTTCGAGGACTTCACCCACGTGAAGTTCTATCGACTTTCGCTCAGGGCATCCGTCGAGCTCGATGCTGGCCCGATCGGCGACGGGTTCCGGCACGTCGACGGCTGGGTACCCCAACGTCTCGTGACCGCGACCGGCCCGAACCCTCTGCCACGCTGATGGACGGGCCTCGGGGCGCCCGGCCGACCGCCTTGCCATCGGCGGAAGCGCGCACGATCGTCGGACTGAACGAGCCGGAGCGTGCTCAGGTGCCCGTCTGGCCGTCGATCCCCTCGCGAAGCAGATCGATGTGACCGCAGTGTTGGGCGTACTCGGTGATCATCCGCAGCATCAACCAGCGCAGGTCGACGTCCTCGTACCAGTCGAGAGGCCGCGCCCTGTCGTCGAGGTCGTGGGCGGCGACGATGTCGCGGGAGACGGCGCACTCAGCTCGCCAGACCTCTTGGTCTGATGCGAAGTCCGCGTCCGCGGGCGGGTTGAAGTCGAGGTCGGGGTCGTCCTCGGTGAAGAAGAGGAACGGTACGTCGCGTCGTTCGAAGTTCTGCTGGAACCACCAGCGCTCGACGCCGGCGAGGTGTCGGACCAGGCCGTGCAACGACATCGTCGAGGGCGGCATCGATCGGGTTCGTGCCTGCTCGGTGGTGAGGCCGCGGCACTTCATCTCCACGGTCGCCCGGTAGTAGTCGAGGTAGGCCGTCAGCGCCTCGCGCTCACCGGCCACGCGAGGGATGCGTGGGCGGTCGTCGTCGGACCACTGGGGGGCGAAAGCGTCGTCGGTCAGTCCGGTCTCGGAACGGCCGTCAGCCTGCGGGGCGTCGTCAACCATGGGCGGCACTCTGCCACAAGGCGGGCCGCCGGCCGTGGCAAGAGTCAAACCGTCGCCACGGCCTCCTCGCCGTGCCCGTGAGTGCCAGGGAAATCCTGCCCCCGTGGGATGGCGACGGCGTGGTCAGCCGCCGATGACACCCGCCGTGCCGGTGGGGATGTACTCCTTGCCGCAGCGCGCGCAGGCCCGGTACAGCGCGCCGTCGTCCGCGTGGGTCGTCATCCACACGTGGTGGGTGTTCGTCCGGCAGCCGAGCGTTCGATGCGGCTTGGGCAGCGGCGGCGGGGCGCCGGGCGCCAGCGCGGCCTTCATGGCAGACGCGGAGGCAGCGACCCCGACGGCGTAGCGCCATCTTCTCGGGGCCGAGAGGCCGTGCATCTCCGCGACCAGCTCGTCGTGGTAGCGGTCCCTCGTCTCTGACGGCATTCCCTCGGTGGCGCGCTCCATGGCCGCGACGGCGAACCTCACCGACGCCTTGGTGTGCTTCTTCCTCATGACAGACCCTCCTTCGGTCTCCCGGCCAGGCCCGGCAAGGGTCGACGAGCCGCAGCCAGGGCCTGGCGGGCCTGCGCCGCCCCCGAGCGCGTCAGTCGGTAGTACCGACGCGCCGGGCGCCCCTCTGTGCTGGGGTCGATGTCTTCCCATCGCGACTCGACCCAGCCCACCCCTTCGAGGCGGGCGAGGATCGGGTGCACCGTGCCACTCGGCAGCCCCGCGACCCGGCCGATCTGCGACCCGAACCACTCGGCCTCGACGTCGCTCAGCAGGGTTCCGAGAACGACGCGCGTGGCCATGGTCATCCGAGGTGCCATAGTCGTACTCTACCTAGGGTGTCAAGGCCTTGGGTGGAGAACGGGCCCGGTGTCCGCCCTCGCGCTGGTCAGGCGTCGTGGTCGCGCGAGTCCCGGAGTCGGAAGGGTCGGTACAGCCCTGGAGCGTCGCGTCAGCGGCGCAGCTCCATGCGGTTCTCCGCAGGCTCGTCGAGGGGCCAATCGTCCGGAACTCCCTTGTCGACGAAGCCAGCTCGCTCATACGCCCTACGCGCGCGGGCATTGTCGCTGCGCACCATGAGGTAGGTCGACCGGTCCTGCGCCGAGGCCCAGTCCGCCACCGCACTGATGAGCCGGCCGGCGACGCCCGTGCCTCGAGCTGCCGGCGCCACCCACATGGAGATGAGCTCGACCCATGTCTCTCCGTCGGGCTGCCCGCTGACGACGCCAACCACCGTCGTGTCCTGCCGCGCCAGGAGCGTCAGGGGCACCTGCGTCAGGCGCGACTGCCACCGCTCGACGGGGGCCTCGACCCAGTCCTCGTAGCGCGAGCCGAAGGCCGACGGGGCTTCGGACAGCGACTCCAGCCGCACCGCCCGGAAGCTCTCCCAGTCGGCAGGCCCGATGCGCGTGATCTCCACGGCGCAGAACCTAGCAAGCCCGCCGTCAGCCGAGCGCCTCGGCGAGGGAGACGATGATGCCGGCCGGTCCGCGGACGTAGCAGAGCCGGTAGGCGTCCTCGTACTGCACGACCTCGCCGACGGGCTCACCCCCGTGCGGACGCAGTGCCTCGACGGCGGCGTGAAGGTCGTCCACGGCGAACATGACGCTGCGCAGACCGAGCGTGTTGCCGAGGGCGTCACGCGGCTCGGCGGTCACCACCGCGGGGGAGCGGAACCGTGTCAGCTCGAGCCGGCCCTGACCGTCCGGGGTCCGCATCATCGCGATCTCGGCGCGCACGCCGTCGAGCGCGTTGAGGCGGTCGACGGCCGGCCCCTCGATCGGTGCCTCGCCCTCGAGCTCGAGGCCGAGCGCCATGAAGAACGCCTTCGCCGCCTCGAGGTCCTCGACCACGATGCTCACGTGGTCCATCCGGATCGTCATGCTGGTCCTCCTCGTTCGTCGGCCCGGCCCGGTGCGGCCGCTACTGCACCCTGGGACGGAGGCGTCGTCGCGTTCTCGACATCGCCGAGGTGGCAGAGCGCGCCCGTGACGAGGTACGCCGCCGCGGGTCGCTCGCAGCGTGCACCAGCGGCGCGAGGTCCCCTGGGCGACCGGCCCGTGTTCCGCCGGTCCCGAACCACTGTGCCCGACGCGTCCGGTGTCTGGTGCCGTCAGGGGCGTGCGGGCGCGTCGCGCACGAGAACTGGTGCTCTCAGGGAAACGGGTGTTCGGGCGTCCGACCTCACGGACTGCGACCTGTGTGGCGGCACCCAGCGCCGACAGCGTTCGGCCGCGCGCGCCTGCATCGGACCCACGACGCCCGCGTGCTGGGCCAGCGTCACCACTCGGGCGGCTCGCCGGCAGGGCCACGACCCGCGACGCGTGATGCCCAGCGCGCTCCGGCACACGGGGAGCGGGATACTGGCCGCAGGGGCCGTGACACCCGACAGACCCGACGATCGCCGACGGAGGGCCGCCCATGGGACGGACGCGTGCGCAGCTGTGCGCTGCCGCAGGCTCGGTCGTGCTCGCCCTCGGGGGCCCCGCGCTCGGCGGATGCACCACTCAGGCGTCCGACCCGGAGCGGCCGACACGCGTCGAGACCTCGGTCGCCGGCATCGAGGTGCTCTTGGAGACGCACTGCGGGGTGCGCTACCTCGTCGTCGACGGGGACTGGTTCGAGCGTGCCGGTGGTCTGCTCGCCGACGGCCAGGGCAACCCGCCCGCGGGCTGGGGCAACCCGTACCACGCCGGGCGCGTCGTGCTCCTCGACGGCACCGCGCGCTTCTCCGACGACGCCGGCCACCACGAGACCTTCCACCGCCTCGACGTCGCGCCGACGACCCGCTGCGCCTGACCGCGCTGCGGTGCGTGGCCTGTCCGGTCGGACCGGACAGGCCACGCTCTCCGGTTGCCGTCCGATTTGTCCGGATCTAGCGTCCGAAGGACCAGCGACGCCGAACTGAGAGGGACGTCATGTCTCGGTCCAGATCGATCAGCCTGCTCGCCGCGGCCGCGCTCACGTGCACGGCCGCCGTCTCCGCCCCTCGGGCCGCGGAGGCAGACCCGATCCCCACGCCCGGCCACCCGGTCTCCCACGAGGAGAACCCGCGCGTGCCCGAGGGGGCGCTGTGGTCCGAGGAGTACTTCCCCTCCTCCGACGGCAGCGACGTCGAGCTGCATGCCGACGTCCTGCGGCCGGCGCACCTGCCGCCCGGCGCCCGCACCCCGGTCATCCTGTCCGTCGGCCCGTACTTCGCCCACCGCGGCCAGACCGGCGACGACGGCTTCGGCGGCACCGGCCCGTCCGAGCGCTTCGCCGACCTCATCGAGGGCGCCGACCTCATGGACCGCGGCTACACGGTCGTCCTGGTCGACCTGCGCGGGTTCGGCGGCTCCACCGGGTGCCTCGACTGGGTCGGGCCGGGGGAGCAGGCCGACGTCAAGGCGGCCGTCGAGTGGTCGTCGCGACAGTCGTGGTCGACCGGGAAGGTCGGCCTCTACGGCAAGTCCTATGACGCGTCCACCGGGCTCGTCGATGCGAACCTCGCACCGCAGGGGCTGTCGGCCGTCGTCGCGCAGGAGCCGGTCTGGGACATGTACAACTACCTCTTCAGCAACGGCGTCCGCCGCCCCAACTACCTCGGCACGCCGCGCGCCTACAACGGCATCGCGAGCGTCCAGGGCATGTCCGACGACTCGGCCAGGTACAGGCAGAACGCCGCGTACGAGCTCGCCCACCCCGAGTGCCTCGCGAACAACCTCACCGACACGCAGGACCCGAACCCGGACTCCGCGTACTGGAAGGCCCGCAACCTCGCCGAGCAGGCCGAGGGCTCGCGCGTACCGCTCTTCGTCACGCAGGGCTTCGTCGAGCCGAACACCAAGCCCGAGGACGTCGAGGAGTACCTGACCAACCACACCGGCCCCGAGCGCGGCTGGCTCGGGCAGTGGGAGCACGTCCGCGGCAACGAGACCGGCTCCGACGGTGTCCTGCGGATGGGCCGGCAGGGCTGGTTCCAGGAGGTCATGAGGTTCTACGACGAGCACCTCAAGGGCGTCACGCCGACGACCACCGACCCCGCCTTCGCCGTCGAGGACAGCAGCGGGGCCTGGCGCGCGCAGCCGACGTGGCCGCTCGTGCGGCGGTCCACCGAGGTGCGCCTCCAGCCCGGCAGCTACGTCGACGACAAGGGCCGGACGCCGACCGCGGCACCCGCGGGCCCCGCCCCGGACGCGGGTTCCTACGACATGGAGCACGCTCCCGCCCTGCCGCCGCAGGCGAGCGAGCGAGCCCGGGGCCCGAAGCCCCGCACGACCGACGACGGCAACGCGTACTACACGTGGTCGCGTCCGCTCGTGTCCGACGTCCGGGTCACCGGGACACCGCACGTCTCGCTCGCGACGAGCGGCACGGGCAACGTGCTCGTCCGCCTCTGGGACGTCGCCCCCGACGGCACCGCGGTCATGTTCGACGAGCAGATGTCGCTCGTGCGTGGCAGCCGGGTCGGCTTCGACCTCAAGTCGACCGACTGGACGCTGGAGCGGGGCCACCAGCTCGTCGTCGGCATCGGCACGAACACGACGCGCTCGTGGTCCGACACCGCGTCCGACCAGACCATCCGCGTGTCCTCGGCCTCACTGGGCCTGGACCTGCAGAGCCCGCGCACCGACGTGCCGACACAGGGTGACCGCTCGCCCTACCTCGACAGCTACCTCGCGGCGTACACGACCGCGTGGGCGCAACGCGCGGCCGGCAGCTTCACCGTCGTCGTGCCACAGGGCTGACCCCCGAGCTCGGCGGGGCCGGGCCGCTCGGGGGCGGCCCGGCCCCGCCGTCACCACCCACCCAGCCGACGCACAGGCGTCGGTCCCGGGCCGGGGGTGTCCGATTGGTTAGCCTGCAGGAATGACCGAAGCCCCCAGGCGCGACCCTGCCCTCACGGCCGAGTCGACCTCGGGCGACCCCCGCGCCGACCGCGTCGCCGCGGCGGTGCGCACGTGGCAGCGCTCCCTCGTCGACCTCGGTGG
Organism: Actinomycetes bacterium; assembly: GCA_023451855.1. GTDB lineage: Bacteria > Actinomycetota > Actinomycetes > Actinomycetales > Dermatophilaceae > Monashia. The sequence continues at coordinate 5,016 of JAEXXY010000053.1, read as the reverse complement.
TCGCAACACCCTGCTCTGGTACCGCGACCTGCCCTCGGGCACGCTCGACCTCACGACGGCCCACCCCGGCGGTGTCTCGATGCTGCTCGCCGGGCGCCGCACCCGCCTGTCGGATCTCTTCCGCGAGACCGGTGCGCTCGACGAGGCCCGACGCCGCGCCCGCGCCATCCGGTCCAAGGCTCTCGAGCTGCGCGAGGAGCGCGGCATCGCGGCCGGGTTCGTCGCCATCGGCATGGCCACGTGGTCGGTGCCGCGGGCCGCCCGCCCGCCGGCGGCGCCCGTGTTGCTCCGCGCCTGCGTGCTGCGTCCCACCGGCGCCGCGCAGGACGACTTCGAGATCGACCTGGGGCCCGAGGTGGAGTTCAACCCGGTGCTGCGCGAGTACCTTCGCTCGGAGCAGGGGATCGAGATCGACGGCGACGCCCTGGCCGACCTCGCAACCGGGCCGGCGGGTTTCGACGCCCGCCCGGTCCACGACGCCCTCCGTGAGCAGTGCGCGCACGTCCCCGACCTCGACATCGCCGACCGCATCGTCCTCGGCACCTTCTCCTACGCCAAGCTGCCGATGGTGGCCGACCTCGCCCTGCAGGGCGGCTCGCTCGCCGACCACGACGTCGTCGCGGCGCTGGCGGGGGACGAGTCGGCGCTCGCGGCCGTGCGCCTGCGGGTGCCCGAGAGCGAGCCGGATCCCGACCCCGAGCACGAGTACCTCGTCCTCGACGCCGACTCCTCGCAGCACGCGGCCATCGACGCGGTCCGGGCCGGGGCTCACCTCGTCATCAAGGGGCCGCCCGGCACCGGCAAGTCGCAGACCATCGCCAACCTCATCGCAGCGCTCGCCGCCGAGGGCAAGTCGACGCTCTTCGTCGCCGAGAAGCGCGCCGCCATCGACGCAGTCCTGACCCGCCTGGACCGCCTCGGCCTCGGCGACCTCGTCCTCGACGCCTACGACGGCACGACGAACAAGCGCGCGACGGCCCTGCAGTTCGGCCGCAGCCTCGACGCCGCGCTCCAGCACACCGACGCCCCGACCGACGGCACCGGTGCCGAGCTGCGCGAGAGACGCGCCCGCCTCCAGCGCCACCTCCGCGCGCTCCATGAGGTGCGCGACCCGTGGGGCGTCAGCGCGCACGACGCCGAGGAGGCGCTCGTCGAGCTCGGCATGCGCAAGCCCCCGCCGACCTCCCGTGTGCGGGTCGTGGGTCGTGAGCTGTCCGCGATCAGCCGCACCCGCGCGGTCGAGCTGGGTCGACGGCTGCGCGACGCCGCGGGCCTCGGCGCGTGGGTCCGCGAGGGTGACGACCCGTGGTTCGGGGCGCGCATCCTCAGTGGCGACGACGCCTCGCGCGCCCTGGAGATCACGACGCGCTACAGCACCACCGGGCTCGACGAGACCGGTAGCCGCCTCAACGGCATCCTCGACGAGTCGCAGGTGCCGGCCGCGACGTCGATCAACACGTGGGCCTCGGCGTTCGAGACGATGTCGCGGGTCCGCGAGACGCTCGAGGTCTTCCGGCCCGAAGTCTTCGACACCCCGCTGCGCGAGCACATCTCGGCGACGGCCACCCGTGACTGGCGCGAGGCGCGGGGCGTCGAGATGGGCTGGATGGACCGATGGCGGATCCGCCGGCAGACCAAGCGGCTGCTGCGCCCCGGGCGCCCACCGGCCGACCTGCACGACCGGCTCGTGGCCGCGTCGGAGCAGCGTGAGCACTGGTACGCCCTCGTCGGCGGCGGTGGCCGTCCCGAGATCTCGCCGCGCCTCGACGAGGGCCTGGCCCTGCTCGCCTCGGTCAAGGACGACCTCGACTGGCTCGACGGCCGGTTGCCGCAGCGCGAGGAGCAGCCGCCCCTGACCGACCTGCCGCTGGAGGAGCTGCGCGAGCGACTCTCCGCCCTCGCGGCCCGCCCCGACCGCGTCGGCGTCCTGCCGCAGGTGACGAGCATCCTCGACGAGATGCGCTCGGCGGGCCTCGGCCCGCTCGTCGACGACCTCGCTCGACGGGGCGTCGGCACCGAGCAGGTCACCGCCGAGGTCGACCACGTCTGGTGGGCCTCGGTGGCCCAGGAGGTCACGGTCCGCGACCCCGCCTACGGCGCGCACGACGGCGCCGGCCTGCGTCGCGACGTCGCCGAGTACGTCGAGGCCGACCGCGCCCACCAGGAAGCGACCGTCGCCCGCGTGCGTGACGCCGTCGCCCGCAACGTGCGCGAGGTGCTCGACGACCACCCGGCGCAGGAGGCGCTCGTGCGCGCCGAGGCCGGAAAGGCCCGACGGCACAAGCCTCTTCGTGATCTCGTGCCGCAGGCGTCGGCAGCGCTCACGGCGATCAAGCCGTGCTGGGCGATGAGCCCGCTCGTCGTCGCCTCGACGCTGCCGCCCGGCAAGTGGTTCGACGTCGTCGTCTTCGACGAGGCCTCGCAGGTGCAGCCGGCACAGGCGATCTCGGCGATCAGCCGAGCGCGGCAGGTCGTCGTGGCCGGTGACGAACGGCAGCTGCCGCCGACGAACTTCTTCACGGTCGTGTCCGACGACGAGAGCGGCCCGACCGAGGCCGACGACACGCTGACCGAGGGCTTCGAGTCGGTCCTCGACGTGCTCGCCGCGACGCTGCCGACGCGCAGCCTCACGTGGCACTACCGCAGCCGCGACGAGCGGCTCATCGCCTTCGCCAACGAGGCCGTCTACGAGGGTGGGCTGACGACCTTCCCGGGCACGTCGATCGATTCGGCGGTGGTCTTCGAGCCGGTCGACGGCCAGGCCGCCCTCCAGCCCGGGGTCGACACGATCGAGACGACCGATGCCGAGGTCGCCCGGGTCGTCGAGCTCGTCCTCGAGCACGCGCGCACCCGGCCCACCGAGTCCCTCGGCGTCATCGCCCTCGGGATCAAGCACGCCGACCGGCTCGACGACGCCGTCACGGACGCGCTGCGCCGCGCGCCCGACGTCGCCGACTTCTTCGACACCGACCGCCCCGAGCGCTTCTTCGTCAAGAACCTCGAGCGCGTCCAGGGTGACGAGCGCGACGCGGTCATCCTGTCGATCGGCTACGGCAAGACCCCGCACGGCCGGGTGCTGCACCGCTTCGGCCCGCTCAACATCGAGGGTGGGGAGCGGCGGCTCAACGTCGCGGTGACCCGGGCCCGGCAGCGGATGACCGTCGTTTCGGCGCTGCGGGCCTCCGACCTCGACCCCGAGCGGCTGAAGGCCCGCGGTGCGGTCATGCTGCGCGACTTCCTCGCCTACGCCGAGACCGGCGGCCGGCGCGGTGACGACGGCACCCTCTTCGCGGCGAACCCGCCCACCGGCGACCCGCTGCGCCGGGACCTCGCCGAGCGGCTGCGTCGTGAGGGCCTCACGGTGCACGAGGACTACGGCTCGGCGAGCCAGCGCATCGACCTCGCCGTCGAGGACCCGTACCACCGCGGCCGCGGCCTCATCGCCGTCGAGACCGACGGCGACCGGTACGCCGCCCTGCGCAGCACCCGCGACCGCGACCGGCTGCGCCCCGAGCAGCTGGCCCGCCTCGGCTGGATCCACGAACGGGTCTGGAGCACCGACGTGTTCCGCGACCCCGCGCGCGAGATCGCGCGCATCGTCACGATCGCGCGTGAGACCCGCGTGCCAGAGCCCGACCCGGGCCCCACGACTCCCGTGCAGGACGCTCCGGCGGCCGTGGTCGGGGCATCCGGCGAGGACCCCGTTGCCGACGCCGCGCCGGGGAGCGACGGGGGCGACACCGGCGGCGACACGACCGACGTCGGTACCGACGCCGGTATTGGCGCCGCGTCGAACGGGGAGCCGCGCCGGCGCAAGCGACGGCGGGTGTTCCGACGTGGGACCGCGGACATCGCGGCCGGCGATCCCATGGACGACCTCACGCCCGCGCCGGCGGGAGGACCCAGCCGCGACGACACCGACCTCGGCTGGGGTGGCGCGCGTGGCGAGGACTCGGACAACCGGGACCAGTGGCTCCAGGACCAGCGCCCGCCGCACTACGAGTGAGGGGCAGGCAGTGGGGCAAGGGCCTCCGCGGCGAGGCCTCGGAGGGGATGCGCTGGGAATGCCCGGTGCATGCCCGGCGTTGGTGAGCGCATGAACACCACCCCTTTCCAGCTGCGCCTGACCTTCGCGCAAGGGCTCTTCGAGCGGGGTGACCACCTCGCCGCCGCCACCGCGCTCGCCAACCTCGTCGAGGAAGCCGATGCGCAGGTCGCCGAGCCGACAGCGGCCACCGAGGCCGACTGGGCACCGCACTCGACGACCGACCTGCGTCTGCTGCTCGCTCGCGCCTACTTCCACTCGGCACAGTTCCGGCACGCGGAGGAGACGCTCCAGCGGATCATCGAGGAGTGCCCGACCGACGCGTACGCGCACCTGCTGCTCGGTCGCACCCTGCAGCGGGCCGGCCGGCACGCGGAGGCCGCGCGACCGCTCGCCCTCGCCGAGATCTACGGCGGCTACGAGCGGCCGCAGACCTACGGCGGCCCGGTCCTCGGGCACGCCGACGACGAGGCCTGAGCCCGCGCCGTCGCCGGCGGCGCGTGTGCGTCAGTGCTCACTCTCGCTGAGCAGTGACGCAGGAGGGGCCGGCCTTGTCGCCCTCACCGGACGGTGCGGGCGACAGCGAGCAGCGAGCGGGACCGACCCGCGGAACGCCGACGGGGCGGGAGCATCGAGCTCCCGCCCCGTCGCGGTGTCATGGCCGGATGTCGTGGCCGGATGTCGTGGCCGGATGTCATGGCCGGATGTCATGGCCAGGTGTCGGGCAGGTGTCGCCCGGCCGGTCCGTGCGGACCGGGCGGCTCAGCGGGCGCGCAGCGCGTCGCGGATCTCGGTGAGCAGGATGATCTCCTCGGAGGGAGCAACGGGCTCGGGCTCGATGCCCTGCTTGCGTCGCTCGGCGAGCTTGTTCAGCGGCGCGACGACGATGAAGTACACGGCGGCAGCGACGATGAGGAAGCCGACGAGAGCCGTCAGGAACGCGCCGATGGCCACGCCTCCCGGGTGGAAGG
>JAEXXY010000513.1 GCA_023451855.1 Actinomycetes bacterium | reverse complement strand
CAGCACCTCGGGGAGGGGTGCGGCGTGGACGACGGTCAGGGGCGACACGGCTCGGGGCAGCACGACGTAGAGGCGCCGCAGGCCGGTGCGTTCGTCGGGCTCGGCCGCCGCGATCGCGGCCGGCTCGACGACGACGGTGCGGTCGAACTCGAGGCCCTTGGCGACGCTCGCCGGCACGACCTCGACCTGGTGGTCCTCGTCGTCGCCGTGGTCGAGGTCGAGGCGCCCGTGGGGCACACCGACGGCGGTCAGGGCGGCGCCCACGGCGGCGACCATCGCGTCGGAGGCGATGACGCCGACCGACCCCGGCTCGGCGGCAGCGTCGCGCGCGACCCGGGCTGTCGCGTAGACGAGGTCGCCCGCCGCCGTGGTGACGATGTCGAGGCGCCCCGGGTTGGAGCGGACCGACACCGGTGCGCCGAGGCCGGGCGCCATGGCGGGGAGCAGCCGGGCGGCGTAGTCGATGACGAGCGCGGGCACGCGGAACCCTCGGTCGAGCACGACGAGGTCGTGCGCGTCCTTGCCGAGGTGACGCATGGCGTCCTGCCACGACGACGTCGCCCACGGCGTCGTGCCCTGCGCGATGTCGCCGAGGACCGTCGCGGACCCGGTGGAGCAGCGGCGGCCGACGGCGCGCAGCTGCATGGGGGAGAGGTCCTGCGCCTCGTCGAGCACGACGTGCCCGAGGCTCGGCACGCGCGTCAGCAGGTCGGCCAGCTCGTCGAGCAGCGCCATGTCTGCCCGGCTCCAGCGCGCGGCACCCTTGGTGCGAGCAGGCTTGTCCCACAGAAGCATCCGCTGCTCCTCATCGCTGAGGTCGTCGTCCGCCGCGCCGGCCAGGGTCGCGGGGTCGGACCACAGCCGGTGCAGCACCGCCTGCGGGTCGAGGGCCGGCCACACCGACGCGGCGTACTTCTTCACCGCGGGCGACTTCGCCACCGACTCCTGCACCCGGTCGTCGGGGGCGTCGCCGTCGCGCTCCATCCCGAGCAGGACGTGGTGCGCCAGGCGCATCGGCAGCAGGTCGCGCGCGGCGGAGTAGCGGACGCCTCGGGCGGCCAGCTCGTCGAGGATCTCCTGCACCTCGTAGGCGGGGACGCGCCACTTCCGCACGCCGCGCGGCACGACGAGCGCCTCCGTGGCCCGCCCGACCGTCGACCACACGGCCCGGCGCAGCACCGTGGCCAGACGCGCGTCGCCCTTGAGGGTCGCGACGTCCGCGGGCTCGTCGGCCCGGACACGGCCGTGGTCGAGGAGCGTGTCGATCGTCGCGTGCCCGACGCGGACCTCGCCGAGGGAGGGGAGCACCGCCCCGATGTGGTCGAGGAAGGCGCGGTTGGGGCCGACCACGAGCACACCGGAGCGGTCGAGGCGCTCGCGGAAGGAGTAGAGCAGCCACGCCGCCCGGTGCAGGCCGACGGCGGTCTTGCCCGTGCCGGGCGCCCCTTGGACGCAGATCGTCGTCGTGACGTCGCTGCGGACGATCTCGTCCTGCTCCGGCTGGATCGTCGAGACGATGTCGCGCATGGGACCGGTGCGGGGTCGCTCGATCTCGGCCGCGAGCAGCGAGCCGCTGCCGGCGTCGTCGTCGGTGGTCGGCGCCTCGAGGTGCTCGTCCTCGATCGCGGTCAGCCGGCCGTGGTCGACCCCGAACCGACGCCGCAGCACGACGTCCATGGGCTCGAGGCGCGACGCGCGGTAGAAGGCCGTCGACACCGGCGCCCGCCAGTCGACGACGACCGGGTCGCCGGCCTCGTCGCTGACGTGTCGGCGCCCGACGTGGAACGACTCGGCCGGACCGCCGTCGGGGTCGAGGTCGATGCGGCCGAAGAAGAGGGTGGTGCGCGGGTCGTCCTGCAACGAGGCGATGCGGCGGGCGAGGACGCGCGAGAGCACCTCGCCGCTGATCGCGTCGCTGGCCCGGGACGCGTCGAGCGCCTCGGCGGCCTCACGCATCCGGTTCAGCTCGGCCCGCGCCCGGTCCAGGAACGCCTGCTCGCGCGCCAGCTCGGCGTGCATCGGTTCGGCTGTCGCAGCGTCGGGCGCGGGCATGGCGAAGTCGCCTCTCTCAGGCCGGTGAACGATGGGGGACGGGCGAGCCTACACCCCGGGTGCGCGGTGCGGCACCGGCGATTCCGCGATCGGGCGGGCCCACGGCTAGACTTGCGCGGCAACTTCCCACGTCAGAACAGCGACCGGGTCCCGGCGCGCCCGCGGGGCGTCCACCGGCCGGCACACGAAAGCGGTTTCCACCAGATGGCATCTACGAACGACCTGAAGAACGGCCTGGTCCTCAACCTCGAGGGCCAGCTCTGGTCCGTCGTCGAGTTCCAGCACGTCAAGCCGGGCAAGGGCCCCGCGTTCGTGCGCACCAAGCTCAAGAACGTCCTGTCGGGCAAGGTCGTCGACAAGACCTTCAACGCGGGCGTCAAGGTCGAGACGAGCAACGTCGACAAGCGCACGATGCAGTACCTGTACAAGGACGGCTCGGACTTCGTCTTCATGGACACCGACACCTACGACCAGCTCAACGTGTCGGAGACCACCGTCGGCGACGCCGCGAACTACCTGCTCGAGAACCAGAACGCCATCGTCGCCACGCACGAGGGCGCGCCCCTCTACGTCGAGCTCCCGGCGTCGGTCGTCCTCGAGATCACCCACACCGAGCCGGGCCTGCAGGGCGACCGCTCGACCGGTGGCACCAAGCCGGCCACGCTCGAGACCGGCGCCCAGATCAACGTGCCCCTCTTCCTCGAGACCGGCACCAAGGTCAAGGTCGACACCCGCGACGGGTCGTACCTCGGCCGCGTCAACGACTGATCGGACGCGGAAACCACGTGGCTGCACGCACCAAGGCCCGGGCCCGGGCCCTCGACATCCTCTTCGAGGCCGACCAGCGCGGCGTCAACGCCGTGACCCTCCTCGAGGAGCGTCTCGGCGACCGTGAGTCCCGCGCGGGCAACAACCCGTACACGGCCGACCTCGTGCGTGGCGTCGTCGGGCACTGGAACGACATCAACGCCGCGCTCACCGACTACAGCCAGGGCTGGACGATCGAGCGGATGCCGGCGGTCGACCGGGCCCTGCTGCGCCTCGGTGCGTGGGAGGTGCTCTGGAACGACGAGATCCCCGACGGTGTCGCGATCTCCGAGGCCGTCGCGCTCGCGACCGAGCTGTCGACCGACGAGTCACCGTCGTTCGTCAACGGCCTCCTCAGCCGGCTGGCCGAGGTCAAGGCGACGATCGTCTGACCGACGCCGCAGGCTGCGACGAAGGGCACCCATCGATCTCGGTGGGTGCCCTTTCGTCGTGCCGGTGACGGTCGAGACGCGTATCAGCAGACCCGGTGTGCTGCTCTGATCCTGGGGGAATACTGGTCGTGAGGAACCCACCATGGCTGGACGAGAAGCTCTCGGGGGATTCGCCGCACTGCTGATCGGCGTCGCGGCGCTGACGGCCTGCGAACGCTCGCCCGCGCCTCCAGGGCCCCCGGCCACGGCTGTCACCTCCTCCGCGACGACGCAGGCGGCCTCGTCCGAGGCGACCACGACCACGGCGTCGACCGGCACGACCACGGGGCAGACGAGCACCGGGGGCGGTGGTGGTGGAGGCACGAGCACCGGCGGCACCAGCGGCGGGGGTGCCATCGGGTCGCCGATCGACGTGCCGACGATCCCGGATCCGCACACCTCGATGGACGGGCTGCAGCCGGCCATCGAGGGTGCGTTCATCGCGGCCTGTGGCGATGACACCCTCTGCGTGCACCTGGAGTACACAGACGGCGCCTGCCTCCTCGGCTTCTCGCCCAGCTCGACAGCGCCCCGCGGGTCGACCGTGACGGTCCTGACCGAGTCCCAGGAGGCGTGCGACGAGGCGAACAACGCGACCACCGAGCCGACAGGCGGGTCGACGGACGAGCCCACCGATGGCACGTCGACGGACGACTCGTCGGGTGGGGCGACAGATGGGTCGACGAGTTCGCCGGCCACCGGGCTGGGCTCCGGGCCGTGACCGAGCCCCGGCCTGCCGAACCACCGACGCCGGCCACGGCGAGCGAGGCCGGGCCACGGTCCGCCGACGCAACCGGGGAGGCCCTGGACGGCCCGTCGAGCATGCTGCGCGAGCTGCCCGGGGTCACGAAGGTCATCGGCGCGGTGGTGGCGCCCGTCACCTTCGTCACCGCCCTGCTGATCTACTTCGGCTGGTCGCGCACCACGGCGATGTTCGGGTGGTTCGGGATCGACCCGACGTCCCTCGGCTTCAGCAACACCGACTACCTGCTCGTGAGCCAGGACGGTCTGTTCGTGCCCGGCGTCGTGATGGCGATGCTTGCACTCGCCGTGCTGTGGCTGGCACCGGCCGTCCGACGCAGCGGCCGGTTCGGCCCGGACGTCCGTCGTCGGTTCGCGCCGGCCGTCGCCGTCGTCGGTCTCCTGCTCGCGGCCGCGGGCCTGCTCGTGGTGCTCGGCGTGAGTCTGCTGCCGAACCGCGTCGGCGTCGCTCCCGCCTGCCTCGTCGTCGGCGTGACGCTGCTCAGCTACGCCGCCCACGCCGTTCGTCCACGACACCCCTCGTACTCGCGTACCTCCGGCATCGCCGAGGTCACCGGCCTCACCGTCGTCGTCGCCCTGGCGTTGTTCTGGGCCGCGGGTGACTACTCGTCCGCTGTCGGCCGTGAGCGCGCTGCGCAGCTCGCGGCCGGTCTCGACAGCAGGGCCCGGGTCGTGCTGTACAGCGAGAAGTCGCTCGGCATCCCGGCTCAACACGGCGTGCAGGTCCTGCGCTGCGCCGGTGGCGGGCAGACCGCCTACGCGTTCCGCTACTCGGGACTGGTGCTGCTGCTCAACACCGACGGCCAGTACGTCTTCCTGCCCGTCGGATGGACGCGCTCCGACGGGAGCGCCGTCGCCGTGCCGCGCGGTGACGGGATCCGGCTGGACTACCGCAGCCCGGGATCGGGCGACGCCCTGCCGTCCACGTGCTGACGTTCCCTTGCCGAGGGCGGAGCGGGTCAGGCCTCGCGGGTGGCGGCGGCGATGGCGAGCAGCTCGGCGGCTGCCTCGCTCGGGCGCTGGCTCGGGTTCCACACGGCGCGGATCGAGCGCGGCATCGTCAGGTCGACGACCGGCACGGCGACGAGCCGACCCGAGCGCAGGTCGCCGCGGACGGCGAGCGCCGACAGCACGGCCGGCGTGCCGGTCGTGACGACCGCGTCGCGGACGGCTCCGGTGGAGGAC
>JAEXXY010000499.1 GCA_023451855.1 Actinomycetes bacterium | reverse complement strand
CCGCGACGCTGCCCACGCTCAGCGCCCACGTCGACGCCGTCCGCCGCCTCGCCGACGACCACGAGCACGTGCTCGTCGAGGGTGCCGGCGGCCTGCTCGTCGAGCTGACCGAGTCCGGGGAGACGCTCGCCGACCTCACCCGGGCCCTGCCCGACGCAGGGGTCGTGCTCGTGGTGCGTGCTGCTCTGGGCACCCTCAACCACACCATGCTGACCCGGGAAGCCTTGGCGCACAGGGGTGTCCGTCAGCTCGGAGTCGTCGTCGGCGCGTGGCCGGACGACCCGGGCCCCGTCGAGACGACGAACCTCGACGTCTTCGCCGGGCTGTCGGAGGGGCTGCTCGGTGTCGTCCCCGCGGGCGCACCCGCCTCGGGGGCCGACGCCTTCCGCCCGGCCGCGCCTGAGTGGTTGCCCGGGCTCGTGGCTCGCCTCGGCCCGGACGACTGACCCGGACGACTGGCTCGGGCGACTGACCCGGACGACTGGCTCGGGCGACTGGCTCGGGCGACTGGCTCGGACGACCGACTCGGACGACCGCGGCGTCAGCGACGCGGGATGCCCTGGCGGATGAGGCCGCGGACGATGCCGTCGGTCAGGGCCCGCCACGACGCGGCGAGGATCGAGCCCGCGACGCCGATGGTGTCCCACGACGTCTCGCCGTCGGAGGTCTCGATGAGCACACGCGTCACGGCGTCGGTGCCGTGCGAGGCGTCGAGGATGCGGACCTTGAAGTCGATGAGCTCGAGCTTCTCGATCTCGGGGTAGGCCCGCGACAGCGCGTCGCGCAGCGCGTGGTCGAGCGCGTTGACCGGGCCGTTGCCCTCACCGGTGGCGATGAGGCGCGCGCCGTCGGCGCGCAGCTTGACCGTCGCCTCGGACGACGCGTCGCCGGTGCCCGAGGAGTCGGTGATGACGCGCCACGACTCGACCTCGAAGTAGTGGGTGCAACCCGGCTGCAGGGCTTCGCGGATCATCAGCTCGACGGTGGCGTCGGCGGCGTCGAAGGTCCAGCCGCGCAGCTCGAGGTCCTTGACCTCGGCGAGGACGCTCGCGACGACGTCGGGACGCTCGGACAGGTCGAGGCCGGCCTCGCGGGCCTTGAGCTCGATGCTGGCCCGGCCGGCCATGTCGGACACCAGGGTCCGCATCCCGTTGCCGACGAGCTCGGGCTCCATGTGCTGGTAGAGGTCGGGGTCGACCTTGAGGGCGCTGGCGTGCAGGCCGGCCTTGTGCGCGAACGCGCTCGCGCCGACGTAGGGCTGGCGGCTGTAGGCCGGCACGTTCGTCACCTCGCTGATCGCGTGGGCGATGTGCATGGCGCGGCGGAACGACTCCGGCGCCATGGCGGGCAGGCCGAGCTTGAACTGGAGGTTGGCGGCGACGGTGACGAGGTCGGCGTTGCCGGTGCGCTCGCCGTAGCCGTTGACGGTGCCCTGTACGTGGGTCGCCCCGGCGCGCACCGCCGCAACCGAGTTGGCCGCCGCGCAGCCGGTGTCGTTGTGGCAGTGGGCCCCGATGCGCGCACCCGTCGAGGCGATGACGTCGGCGACGACCTCCTCGACCTGGTGCGGCAGCATGCCGCCGTTCGTGTCGCAGAGCACCACGACCTCCGCCCCGGCCTCGTGCGCCGTGCGCACGACGGACAGCGCGTAGTCGTGGTCGAGGTGCCAGCCGTCGAAGAAGTGCTCGCAGTCGACGAAGACGCGGCGACCCTGGGCCACCAGGTGCGACACGGTGTCGCGGACCATCGCGAGGTTCTCCTCGAGCGTCGTCTTCAGGGCGCGCTCGACATGGCCCGTGTGCGACTTGGCGACGAGGCACACGACCGACGCGCCGGAGTCGACGAGAGCCTGCACGAGGGGGTCCTGCGCCGCGGCGCCCCCCGCCCGTCGGGTGGCCCCGAAGGCGGCGAGCGTCGCGTGGCGCAGGCGCAGCTCGCCCTTGGCGCGCTCGAAGAACTCGGTGTCCTTCGGGTTGGCACCCGGCCAGCCACCCTCGATGAAGTCGACCCCGAGGTCGTCGAGCAGGGCGGCGATGGCCAGCTTGTCCGACACCGACAGGTTGAGACCCTCCTGCTGGGCGCCGTCGCGCAGGGTGGTGTCGTAGACGTGCAGCGCTTCCATGACCTTCATTGTCCTCGATCTCGGGGATGGCTCCGCGTGGGTCGCCCTCGGTGCTCTCATCGGGCCGGTGGGCCAGGTGCCGCCTGCGCCGGGGTGTGGCGTGGGCCGCGTCTCCGTCACGGTGGTTCGGGAAACAAAAAGACCCCCCGGGGTGCGGGAGGTCTGCGCGACGAGGGTCTCTCGTCGCGCTAGTCGATAATGAGCGTGCTGGTGGGCACGAGGTGCGGCTTCACGCTCGTCAATCTAGGGCCGCCGAAACGTCCCCGAAACACCCGGTCCGGATGTTGGGACCCGCGTCTCGCGAGCGGGCCGCGGCCGCGAGGGCGGCGAAGAGGCGGTCGTCCGGCACCGTCTCCGGGTGCGACTGCACGCCGACGGCGAACGTGCTCCCCCCGGCGGGCAGCTCCATGAGCTCGCAGACGCCGTCCGCCGACCACGCCGACGCCACGAACGGGCCGAGCGCGCCCACGCCCTGGTGGTGGTGGCACCACGCCGCGAACGAGGCTCCGAGGAGAGCGTGGGCGCGCGTGCCGGGAACCGTCATGGCCTCGTGCCGGTGCAGGCCGTCCGGCGCCCTGCCGCCGCGGTGGTCGTCGTGGCCGAGCCGGTCCGCCAGGTGCTGCTCGACCGACCCGCCGGCCGCCACGGCGAGCACCTGCAT
>JAEXXY010000450.1 GCA_023451855.1 Actinomycetes bacterium | reverse complement strand
AGCGAGACGACCGCGACGAGGACGTCGCGGTCGGCCGACTCGACCGGCAGCCCGGCCTCGAGGAGGTCCTGCTCGACGGCGTTGCCGTCGGCGCCGGTGCCCGAGAGGACGAGCGTGAGCTTGAGCGGGTCGACGTGCGGTCCGTCGAGGACGACGAGGCCCTCGACGTCCCGGAGCCGGTCGCGGGCCTGCCGGGTCACGGCGACGGCTGCGCCGAGCAGGTCCTCGCCGTCGCGCTCGAGCAGGGACCGGGCGGCGTCGGTGCTGGCGAGGATTGCACCGGCTGGGCTCGTCGTCGCCGTCGCCTGGACGCCGGCCTCGAGGCGTGCCGCGTCGATGCGTTCCGTGCGCGCGAGGACGAGGGCGGCCTGGCTCCATGCGGGCAGGGTCTTGTGCGCGCTGACGACCATGGCGTCGGCGCCGAGCTGCAGCGCGTGGTCGGGGAGGTCCGGGTGGAAGCCGAAGTGCGCCGCCCAGGCCGCGTCGACGACGAGCGGCACACCGTGGGCGTGCGCCGCGTCGGCCAGGCCGGCCACGTCGCCGACGGTGCCGACGTACGACGGTTCGCCGACGAACACCGCTCGGGCCTCGGGGTGTTCGGCCAGCGCGCCGCGCACCGACGCGGGCGTGACGCCCAGGGGCAGCCCGGTGGAGGCGTCGACCTCGGGCCGAACCCAGACCGGACGCAGCCCGGCGAGCACCAGCCCGAGCAGGAGCGAGCGGTGCAGCGTCCGGCTCACGACGACCGTGTCACCGTCGCCGGCCACCGCGAGTGCGATGGCCTGGTTGGCATGCGTGGCGCCACCGGTGGAGAACCGGCACACGTCCGCGCCCCAGAGCCGCGCCGCGCGAGCCTCGGCCTCGGCGAGCACGCCGCCGGCCAGCTTCATCGTGTCGAGGCCCGCGTAGAGAGGGACGTCACCGGCCACGACGTCACCGACGAGGTCGGTGCGCTGCTTGTGGCCCGGGATGGTGAACGGCGTCGGCGGGCGCTCCTGGAAGCGCAGCCACGCATCGAGCAGGGGCGCGTCGGCCCGAAGCCCCCGTGGGTCAGTCGGCATCGGGCGTCCAGTCGCCGAGCACCGCGACGAGTGCGCTCGCCAGCGCGCGCACCTGGCGCAGGTCCACCCACTCGTCGACCGCGTGCAGCCCTCCGCCGGAGGGCCCGCACACGAGCGTCGGGCACACCTGCTGCCACAGCGGCGCCTCCATCCAGTACGGCACCTCGAAGGTCGCCCCGGTGCCGAGCCGCGCACCGAGGCGCCCCGCGAGCGAGGCGGCGGGGCCGTCGTCGTCGAGGCGCCAACCGTCGCGGTGGGCCACGAGCTCGGCCTCGGCCTGCCACCCCGGCTCGAGCAGCGCACGCACCCGGTCGAGCACGTCGGCGCTCGACTGCTCGGGTGTCGTGCGCAGCTCGACGAGGCACTCGGCGTGGTCAGGGACGACGAAGGGCGAGCTTCCCCCGCGGGCCAGGGTCACCATGAGGTCGCCGCCGACGGCCCGGACGGCCGGGGCAGCGGTGTCGACCGCGTGGAGCAGACGGCCGAGGTGGGTGACCGCGTTGACACCCAGCTCGGCCTGCGAGCTGTGCGCTGCGCGTCCGGTGAACGTGACACGGACGACGGCGAACCCGCGCAGCGACCGGCACAGGGCGTTGTCGGTGGGTTCGGCCACGAGGCAGGCATCGGGCCGCACCCCCAGGCCCGGGAGGGCCGCGATGACGGCCTCGCTGCCGAGGCTGGCATCCTCCTCGTCGGCGACGAGGGCGAGCACCGGACGTACCGGCGCACCGGCGGCGACGAGGTGCTCCGCGGCGGCGACGGCAGCGGCGATGCCGCCCTTCATGTCGGCGGCGCCCCGGCCGTGGAGGCGGTCGTCCTCGACGCGGGGCGTGAAGGGAGCCACCATGCCGGCGACCCCGACCGTGTCGAGGTGGCCGTTGAGCACGACCGTGGGGCTGCCGGCCGGAGCGGGCGGTACGGCCACCAGGCTCGGCCGGCCGGCAGGGCCGAGCGCCTGCACCACGGTCGTGGCGAAGCCCGCTCGGGTCAGCCTCGCCTCGAGGTGCCCGACGATCTCGGCCTCCCCGGCGGCGCCCGGCACCAGGGCCGGGTTGACGCTGTCGATCGAGACCAGCTCTTCCAGCAGCTCGACCGCCGAGCGCTCCACGACTCTCATGAGGCGAGCCTAGGGAGTCGTCGGGCCGCAGCCCGGACCAGACCGGACCGCTGCGCTAGTGCGCCGTCCAGTCGTAGAGGAGCAGGGCGCCCTCGTGGACCAAGGTGACCAGCAGCAGCACGAGACCGGCCAGCATCGCGACGGCGATGACCAGGGGCGCGTAGTACCCCAGGCGTCGGCGGCGGTCACTGGCCACGATTCCATTGAAGCGCAAAGGAATTGATGAGGGGGTGGATCAGCGGAAGACGTCGGCCCATGGCTCGAGGTGCGCCGAGCGGTCCTCCGTGTGCCGGCGCCCGGTCCCTCCGGGGTCGCGCGAGTGCGTCAGTCGTCGTCCTCGGTGACGCCGATGCGGATCTTGCCCTTGCCCGGGCAGTCGTCCTGGTGTTCGCGGGCGTCCTTGCGGGCCTTGTCGCGGGCCCGTCGGGCCGGACCGGTCCAGTCGCAGCTCTTGCAGTACCCGAAGGCGAAGGCGCCGTCCTCGTGCGCGCCGAAGGCCTCGACCTTCTCGGCCTTCACGACCTTCTCGATGGTCGCGCGGTACTTCTCGCCCTCGGCGTCGCGCACCGTCAGCTCGTGTCCGTCGCGGGCCAGGAACCGGAGTCCGCGTTTGCGCGCCATGGGCCCATGATGCATGGCGGGGCTCCCGCGCGCTGGAGCGGCCCACCAACCGCGCGCAAGGCGTCGCGGACGCCGACGGCGAGGGAAGGCGGGGAGCGCCTACGTTGGCTGGCATGCAGCTCGAGGTGGACGCGATCCTGTTCGACATCGACGGGACGCTCGTCGACTCCACGGCGGCGGTCGAGCGGACCTGGCGTGCCTGGGCCGCCGCGCACGCCGCCGACGCCGAGGAGATCCTCCGCGTGTGCCACGGCCGGCGCGCCGAGGACACCATCGCCCTGTTCCTGCCCGCCGAGGAACGGGCCGCCGCCGTCGAGGAGCTCGAACGCCTCGAGCTCGAGGACCTCGCCGACACCGTCGCCCTCCCGGGTAGCGGTGCGATCCTGTCCACCCTCGAGGCGGGGCGCTGGGCCGCGGTCACGTCCGGCTCGCGGGCGCTCATGCTGGCCCGCCTCCGCGCTGCCGGCCTTCCGGAGCCGGCCGTCCTCGTCACCGCCGAGGACGTCGCGGTCGGCAAGCCCGACCCCGAGGGCTACCTCAAGGCGGCGGCGGCCCTGGGCGTCGACGCGCGTCGGTGCCTCGTGATCGAGGACGCGCCGGCCGGGGTCGAGGCGGGTCGCGCGGCAGGGGCGGCCGTGCTGGCCGTGGCGACCTCGCACGACGCGTCGGTACTCGGTCGTGCCGATGCCGTGGTGCACGACCTCACCCGCTGTCGCGTCGCGTCGGTGGGGGATCGGCTCGGGGTCGTCGTCACGGCCTGACGGCATCCGCGTCCTGTTCGCGCCGCGCTCGAGCAGCCCTCCACGACCACCGGCTGCGGCCCGGGCGGGCCCGCCCACGGGGACCTCTCAAACAGCATCCTTTCCCCACGAACCATTGCCTTAAGGACATGTCGCTTTCCAGGTATTGATGACGAATCCTCCTCTGAATTCAGCGAATTGATGGCCGGAATTCACCGAAACGCCGGGAGTCCGGCAATGCGGTCGTAACCTGATGTGGCTGGAGAGGCGCGGTGGCCCGGGGACACCGCACAGGCCGACCAGCGACACAAGCTGGACAGTCGGGGGGCGCGCTCGAGGCGCGAGTGTCAGCCCAGTCTTGAGGGGGGTCTTCGAACCATGGTGGAGTACGTCAGTCCGACACATGTCGAACGCGGTGCCGGCACGATCGAGGCGGATCCGGTCCGCGGCCTGCTGCACGACCTGCGGGAGCCGCTCGCGGCCATCCTTCTCCTGTCGACCTCGGCCGCAGGCGACGTCCAGGAACGGCTGGGACACATCCGGGAGCAGGCGACCTGGCTCGCCGAGCTCGTGGCCTCCAGCCTCGAGGGCGCGGCCGGCGACGACCCGCTCGTCGTCGACGCCGTCGCGGTCGCCCGCGAGGTCGCAGGCCGGGCGCGCATGACGACGACGGCGACGATCGACGTCGAGGTCGCCGGCGACGGGCTCGTGCTCGCCCGGCCGATCGCCCTCGCCCGGGCCCTGGGCTGCGT
>JAEXXY010000441.1 GCA_023451855.1 Actinomycetes bacterium | reverse complement strand
CCGCAGCCCCCGCCCAGGCCACCGGCCCTGTCACTGCCCCCGCCACCGTCCCCGTCGCCGTCCCCGTCGCCGTCCCCGTCGCCGTCCCCGTCACGGTGCCGGCCACCCCGGCTGCCGCCGTGCCTGCGACGCTCGAGGCTGCCGGCTGACTCCCAGCCGACGCGCAGGGTGGCGTCGGGGGGTGGCGCCTATCGTCGACTGTGGGTACCCATCGGCTCGACGTCCGGCGCACGGTGCGGCTGCTCGCCGCCTTCCTCGCGGCGTCGGTCGCCGTCGGCCTCCTCGGGGCCGCGCTGTACGCGCCGACGGTCGCGGCCATCGGCGGGCTGTCGAACGCCGGCAGCGAGGCCTTCCTGTCGCTGCCGAGCACCTTCACGATGGCCCAGCTCGTCCAGGGGTCACGGATCCTCGCCGCCGACGGGTCGGTCATCGCAACACCCCAGGACCAGTACCGCGTCGTCGTGCCGCTGTCGCAGGTCGCGCCCGTCATGCGCACGGCGCAGGTGGCCATCGAGGACAGCCGCTTCTACGACCACGGCGCCATCGACCCGCAGGGCCTGACCCGCGCCCTCATCGAGGATCTGCGCTCGGGACAGGCGAGCGAGGGCGCCTCGACGCTGACCCAGCAGTTCGTCAAGCTCTCGCTGCAGGCCGAGGCGCTGCGCAACGGGCAGGGAGATGCCGCCGCGGCAGCCGTGGCCAAGACCATCCCGCGCAAGCTGACCGACCTGCGCTACGCGGTCGCCCTCGAGCGGTCGTGGACCAAGGACCAGATCCTGCAGGGCTACCTCAACCTCGCCTACTACGGCGACGGCGCCTACGGCGTCGAGGCCGCCGCCCGGCACTACTTCGGCGTTCCGGCCAGCCGGCTCTCCCTGACCGAGGCGGCCACCCTCGCCGGCCTCGTCCGGAGCCCGAGCGCCACCGACCCGGTCCACCACCCGCAGGCGGCGCAGGACCGGCGCGACGTCGTGCTGGCCCGGATGCGCGCCCTCGACGAGCTGTCGGCGACCCAGTACGACGCCGCGGTGCGGCGCCCGCTCGCCAAGGACCTCTCGGTCACCGACCCGCCTGCGACCTGCGCCGCGTCGTCGGAGCCGTACTTCTGCTCGTTCGTCATCGCCTGGCTCGAGCGGCAGCCGGAGCTCGGCCCGACGCAGCAGGCCCGACGCGACCTGCTCTTCCAGGGCGGCCTGACGATCCGCACCACCCTCGACCCCGCGGTGCAGGCGACCGTCGACGCGTCGCTGCGCAAGGTCGCGCCCGAGCACAACGTGCTCGGCGTCGCCGCCGCGGCGTACGTCACGACGCCGGGCACCGGGGCGGTCGTCGCCCTCGGGCAGGACACGCAGTACGGCACGAGCGGCGGCGCGACCGAGCTCGGTTACGCCGTCGACCAGCGGTACGGCGGCTCGGGCGGCTTCCAGTTCGGGTCGACGGCCAAGGCGTTCTCGCTCGTCACGGCCATGGAGCAGGGCCTGGGCACCAGTGCGTCGGTCGACGCCCCGGCCGCCGACAGCCACCGGCCGGCCACGTTCCGCCCCGCACAGTTCCCGCAGCCGTGCGGCCTCACCACCGACTGGAAGGTGTACAACGACGAGGCCTGGGGTGGCGGTCGGATGTCGCTCAAGCGGGCCACGGCGAAGTCCACGAACACTGCGTTCGTCGCGCTGGCGAGGCGCATCGGCGTCTGTGCCATCCACTCGACCATGGTCGACTTCGGCATCCACGGCGGCGACGGCTCGCCCCTCGGCACCTACCCGCCGCAGGTCATCCTCGGGGCGCAGGCGATCTCGCCCCAGACGCTGGCCGACGCGTACGCCGGGCTCGCAGCCCACGGCACCGTGTGCCAGGTGCACCCGGTCACGAGCGTCGTGCAGGCCGGCACGACGCTGTGGGCGCCCGAACCGAGCTGCCGGCAGGTGGCCGACCCGGGCGCGGTGGACCAGGCCACGCAGTACCTCGAGTACAACATGACCCACGGCTCCGGCATCCTCAACCAGCTGGCCGGCCGCCGCTCGGCCGGCAAGACCGGCACCGCCGACGGCAACGCTCAGTCGTGGTTCGTCGGGTACACGCCACAGCTGACGACGGCGGTGTGGGTGGGCAACCCGGTGCACCCGACCCGCCGGATGTTCAACGTGACGATGGCCGGCAAGTCGTGCACGGCGATGACCGGCGCCTGCTACGCGGCGCCGATCTGGCGGCGCATCATGGACGGCGCGCTCGCGGGGGAGCCCGCACTGTCGATGCCCTGACTGACGCGCGTCCGGCGTCCTAGAAGGCGGCGCCGAGGGCGTAGCCGCCGAGCGCCGCCGCGAGCCCGGCGACGAGCGAGGCGCCGACGTTGGTCAGCGCGACGAGGACGGCCCGCGACTCGAGCAGCCTGAGCGTCTCGTAGCTGAACGTCGAGTACGTCGTCAGTGCCCCGCAGAAGCCGGTGCCGACGCCCAGGGTGACGGCCTCCGGCAGGTCGTGCGCGACGGCCAGCCCGGTGACGAGCCCGAGGACGAGGGAGCCGACGACGTTGACCGCCAACGTCCCCCACGGCATGAGGCTGTCGTGGCGCGACTGGACGGCGCGGTCGGTGAGGTAGCGCGCGGGGGCCCCGACGGCGGCCCCGGCGCAGACGAGCAGGAGCGCCGTCACCGGTCCGCGCCCCCGGCGTCGGGGGACTGGCGGGAGCCCGCGTCGGGGGCCGACGCGTCGGGGCCCGGCCGGAAGGTGTGGTGCACGACGCGCACGTCCTCGAGCGTGACGAGCCCCTCCCCGACCACCTCCTGCACCTGCGGGAGGAAGGCGTCGATGCGCTCGGCCGTGTCGATGACGACGACGGCGACCGGCAGGTCCTCCGACAGCGACAGGAGGCGTGAGGTGTGCACGAGGTGCGAGGAGCCGAACCCCTCGATGCCGCGGAAGACGCTCGCGCCGGCGAGGCCGGCGGCGTGCGCCCGGTGGACGATCTCGCTGTGCACCGGGCGGTGGTGCCACGTGTCGGCCTCGCCGACGTAGACGGTGAGGCGGCGGGCGGGGCCGTCGAGCGTGGTCATCGAGAACCTCCACGGGTGGCGAGTCGGTGCCGGGCGGCGAGGGCCGCACGCGTGAGCAGGACACCGGCCGCGACGCCCGCGAGCGTCGCCACCGGGGTGACGAGGAGGTAGGCGAGGGCGACGGTGGCGTGCCCACCGTGGAGCAGCACCGTCGTCTCCACCGTGTACGTGCTGAACGTCGTGAACCCGCCGAGGACACCGACGCCGATGAAGGGGCGCAGCAGCGGGTGGGCGCCCCCGACCTCGACGACGAAGACCATGAGGACGCCGATGAGCAGGCTGCCGGAGACGTTGATCGACAGGGTCGTCCACGGGATGCTGCCGGGCTGGGCCGGGACGGCCTGCGCGAGTCCGTAGCGGGCACAGGCGCCGAGGACGCCGCCGACGGCGATGACCGGCAGGACGTAGCGGTGGGCACCCCACTCGCGGCGGGGCGCCGGGACGGAGAGGTCGACGTCGGGGTCGACCGGGTCGACCGGGTCGACCGGGTCGTCGGTCTCCTCGATCTTCGGGTTCGGGCCGGGTCGTGCGGACATGCGTTCTCCTACCTGGACAGGCGAATTCGTCAGGTAGGGACTGTTGGCAGCGGCCGTGCTGCGGTTGTCGGCGAGCCCCACCGCCATCGGCTGGCAGTCTACGCGGCGCCCCACCCCGGCGGCGGGACCGTCAGCGGACCGAGACGACGCGCCCCTGGAGGGAGGGGTCGCCGAGGGCGACGAGCCGGCCGACGACGGGGTGGCCGGGCAGCTCGCCGACGACGAGCAGACCCCCGGAGGTCTGGGCGTCGGCCAGCAGCACGAGCTCGTCCTCGTCGACGGTGGCGGTGACGTGCGGGCGCACCCAGTCGAGGTTGCGGCGGCTGCCGCCCGGAACGTAGCCGGCGGCGTAGGACTCGCGGGCAGCGCCGACGTACGGCACGGCGGCCGCGTCGAGCACGGCTCCGACCCCGCTGGCCCGGCACAGCTTGTAGAGGTGGCCGAGCAGCCCGAAGCCGGTGACGTCGGTGGCGCAGTGGACGCCGGCCGCGAGGGCCGCGCGCGACGCGTCCCCGTTGGGTGTGGTCATGACGGCGACGGCCTCCTCGAACACCTCACCCGTGGCCTTGTGGCGGTTGTTGAGCACCCCGAGGCCGAGCGGCTTGGTCAGGGTCAGTGGCAGGCCGGGCTCGCCGGCATCGTTGCGCAGCAATCGGTTCGGGTCGGCCAGGCCGGTGACGGCGAGGCCGTACTTCGGCTCGGGGTCGTCGATGCTGTGCCCGCCGGCCAGGTGGCAGCCCGCAGCCCGCGCGACGTCGGCGCCCCCGCGCAGCACCTCGGCGGCGAGGTCGAAGGGAATCCGGTCCCGCGGCCACGCGAGGAGGTTGAGGGCGACGAGCGGCTCGCCGCCCATGGCCCACACGTCGGACAGCGCGTTCGTCGCGGCGATGCGCCCCCAGTCGTAGGGGTCGTCGACGACGGGCGTGAAGAAGTCGGTCGTCGCGACGACGGCGCGCTCCCCGTCGAGGCGCACGACTGCCGCGTCGTCGCCGGTGTCGACGCCGACGATCAGGTCGGGCCCCGCCGCGGGCGTCAGCGCGCCGAGGACGCGTTCGAGCTCGCCCGGTGGCACCTTGCACGCGCAGCCGCCGCCGGACGCGTACTGCGTCAGCCGCAGGGCCGGGGCGGGAGTGGACGTCGTCGGTGTCGTCGGGGCGGTCACCTCGTCATCGTGCCACCGCAACCGGTCGGGCGCGGGGGTGGCCCCGCGGCGTCATGGCGGGGGTAGGGTCGCCGCGGAGGCGTTTCCCGCCTGGTGACGGGCGCGGTCTTCAAAACCGTAGTGACCGGGTATCCCGGTCAGGCGGGTTCGATTCCCGTCCGCCTCCGCCACACGTCCAGCCCGAACCAGCGAGCCCGACCACGAGCCCGACCGAGGGAGGTCGCGATGCAGGACCCCCGACGTCGGGTGCCGCGCACCGACGCCGTGCTCGCCGACGCGGGGGTCTCCGCGGCCGCCGGTCGCCTCGGCCGCGACCGGGTCAAGGCGGTCGTCGTCGAGGTGCTCGACGCCTGCCGGTCGGGCGAGGTGGCGCCCGAGGGCGTCGTGGCCGAGGTGCTCGCCCGGCTGCCGCACGCACCCACCTCGATGCGGCGCGTCGTCAACGCCACGGGGGTCGTCGTGCACACCAACCTGGGGCGGGCTCCCTTGTCCGACGCAGCCGTCGAAGCGGTGACGATCGCCGCGGGCGCCACCGACGTCGAGCTCGACCTCGCGACGGGCCGCCGTGGCTCGCGTGGCACATCGACGCTCGACGCCCTCCGGCGCGCGGTGCCGGCCGCCGGCGACGTCCACGTCGTCAACAACGGTGCGGCGGCGCTCGCGCTCGTGGCCCGGGCGCTGGCGCCCGTCCACGAGGTCGTCGTCGCCCGGGGCGAGCTCGTCGAGATCGGTGACGGCTTCCGCATCCCCGAGCTCGTCGAGTCGGTCGGCGCGCGACTGCGCGAGGTCGGCACGACCAACCGCGTGCACCTGTCCGACTACGCCGAGGCGATCACCGAGCGGACCGCCTTCGTGCTCAAGGTGCACCCGTCCAACTTCCGCGTCGAGGGCTTCACCTCGAGCGTCCCGGTGTCCGAGCTCGCGACGCTCGGGCCACCCGTCGTCGCCGACATCGGCTCTGGCCTGCTCGCCCCGCACCCGCGCCTGCCCGACGAGCCCGACGCCGACTCGACGCTGCGCGCCGGCGCTGCGCTCGTGACCGCGTCCGGCGACAAGCTGCTCGGCGGACCGCAGTGCGGGCTGCTCCTCGGCGACGCCGACCTCGTCCACCGGCTGCGCCGCCACCCGATGGCCCGGGCCCTGCGCGTCGACAAGCTGACCCT
>JAEXXY010000422.1 GCA_023451855.1 Actinomycetes bacterium | reverse complement strand
CTCCACACCCGCGCGTCGGGCGGGATCGCGTCGAGCAGGAGGGTGCCCACGCCGTGACGCCGGGCCGCCGGGGCCACGACCAGCTCGGCCGACGGTGGCTCGCCCGCCGCCCCGTCCCGCACCTGCGCGTAGCCGACGACGCGTCCGTCCGAGTGTGCCAGCAGGTGGCGGGCCCCCTCGACCGACGCGGAGCGCAGGGCGAGCCGGAACTGCTCCGACAGCGGCTCGGACCCGTCGGCTGCCGCGGCATCGGCGCAGACGGCGAGGGCCGCCGCGACGTCGGCAGCCGACAGGGGGGCCGACGCGTCGTGGACCGTCACGAGGAGGTCGGCCGGGTCAGTCGGGTCCGTCATTCGCCGATTTCACCACAAGAGGTGCTCCGACATCCCACCGTCATCAGTCTGTTGCCAGCAAGCACACATTTCCTGCCCAGCCGCGGCTAGCCTCCCGTCTGGGGGCCACGAGCTCCGCTCACCACTCATGACCAAGGGGAAGACATGTCCCGTTCCACTCGCCGCATCGCCGGCGTCGCTCTCGCAGGGGCCTGCGTCGCGGCGCTCGCGGCACCGGCCCTGGCGGCACCCGCTGCAGGGCCAGACACCGGCAAGGCGCCGGGCAAGACGCAGTTCGACATCCAGCTGCTGTCGTTCAACGACTTCCACGGCAACCTCGAGGCGCCGAGCGGCTCCAGCGGTCGCATCACGATCGACCACTTCTACACGGACGTCGACGACATCGACGGCGACGGCAACCGCACGGAGCAGATCAACTTCGTCAATGCCGGTGGTGTCGAGTACCTCGCGACCGAGCTCGCCCAGGCGCGCAAGGGCCACCCGTACTCGTTGACCGTCGCCGCCGGTGACATCGTCGGCGCTTCCCCCCTCCTGTCCGCCGCGTTCCACGACGAGCCGACCGTCGAGTCGATGAACAAGCTCGGCCTCGACGTCACCTCGGTGGGCAACCACGAGTTCGACGAGGGGTACAAGGAGCTCCAGCGCCTGGCCCACGGCGGCTGCATCGACGACGGCGACGGTCAGAACAACCAGAACTCGTGCCCGGACGGCGAATTCGGTGGCGCGGACTTCGACATGCTCGCTGCGAACGTCGTCGAGACCTCGACCGGCAAGACGATCCTGCCGGCCTACACGGTCAAGAAGTTCAATGGCGCCAAGATCGGCTTCATCGGCATGACCCTCGAGGGTACGCCGAGCATCGTCACGGCGTCCGGCGTCGCCGGCCTGACGTTCAAGGACGAGGCCGAGACCGCCAACGCGCTCGTGCCGGAGCTCAAGGCCCAAGGGGTCAACGCGATCATCGTGCTCCTGCACGAGGGCGCGGCCCCGACCCAGGGCGGCAAGTCCTTCGACTGGGCCTGCCAGAACGGCGGATCGATCTCCGGGGCGCTCGTCGACATCAACGCCCACCTCGACCCGGCCATCGACATGGTCGTGTCGGGCCACACGCACCAGCCCTACGTCTGCACGCTGCCCGACCCGGCCGGCACACCGCGTCTCGTCACCTCGGCCTCGTCCTTCGGTCGTCTCTACACCGACACCACCGTGACCTACGACCGCCGTACGTCCGACATCGTCCGCCCGACGATGGCCGACTCGACCAACAACATCGTCGACCGCACGGTGCCCAAGGACCCGGCGCAGTCGGCTCTCATCGCCAAGTACAAGACCCTGGTCGCGAGCATCGCGAACAAGGTCCTCGGCCAGGTGGCCGGTACCAGCGTCAGCCGGACGGCCAACGCGGCCGGCGAGTCGCCTCTCGGTGACCTCATTGCCGACGCCCAGCTCGCCGACCCGTCGACGATCCCGTCGGGTGGCACCGCTCCGGTCATCTCGTTCATGAACGCCGGTGGCATCCGGGCCGACCTGGTCGAGAACGCCGCTGGCGACGTCACGTACGAGGCGGCGTTCACGGTCCAGCCGTTCAACAACTACCTCGTGTCGATGGACCTCACGGGCCAGCAGATCATCGACGTGCTGAACCAGCAGTTCATCAACTCGTCCGGAGCCCCGGCGCGTCCGTACGTCCTCGCGACGAGCGCCGGTCTCACGTACACCCACAACCGGTCGACGGTGTCGAACGTGCTCCTCAACGGTGCTCCGCTCGACCCGTCGGCGAAGTACCGCATCGTCACGAACAACTTCCTGTCCGACGGCGGCGATGGCTTCCCGGCCTTCCGCAACGGCACCGGCAAGTACTTCGGTGGGCTCGACATCGACGCCTTCGCGAACTACCTGGCGGCTCACTCGCCCTACAACCCGCCGCCGCTGAACCGCGTCACGTACACGCCGTGACCGTCAGGGTCTGAGGACCGGACAGCACTACGGGAGGAGGTGGGTCGCCGAGCGGCGGCCCACCTCCTGCGCGTCCGAGCGCCGTACGGCCTCGTACACGTCTCGTGGGGCCCGGTCGGTCAGGCGTCGGCGGTCTGCGCGGCGGGGGACTCGGGGCGGTCGGGCACGAGGCGGTAGCCGACGTTGCGGACCGTTCCGATGAGCGCCTCGTGGTCGGGGCCGAGCTTGGCGCGCAGCCGGCGCACGTGCACGTCGACCGTCCGCGTGCCGCCGTAGTAGTCGTAGCCCCAGACCTCCTGGAGCAGCTGGGCCCGGGTGAAGACGCGTCCGGGGTGCTGCGCGAGGTACTTGAGCAGCTCGAACTCCTTGTACGTGAGGTCGAGCGGCTGACCGCGGAACCGGGCCGAGTAGCTGGCCTCGTCGATGACGAGCTCGCCGGAGGTGATCGGCAGGTCGAGGTCGGCGTCGTCGTCCTGCCCCTTGGTCATCGCCAGGCGCAGGCGGGCATCGACCTCGGCCGGGCCGGCTGAGTCGAGGAGCACGTCGTCGAGGCCCCACTCGGCCGTGAGACCAGCAAGGCCGCCCTCGGTGAGGACGGCCAGGAGCGGGGTGCCGATGCCGGTGGTGCGAAGCACCCGGCACAGCGACCGGGCACTGGCCAGCTCCCGTCGGGCATCGACGAGCACGACGTCGCAGTCCGGTGCGTCGACGAGGGCCGTGGCCTCGGCGGGCAGGATGCGGACCGTGTGGCTGAGCAGCCCGAGCGCGGGCAGCACCTCGGCGCTCGGGGCGAGCGCGTTGGTGAGCAGCAGCAGGCGGGCCATCTCATGCAGGATAGGCGAGACTGGTCGGACCCGGACCGAACGGCATGAACGATGAGACGGACCCCGATGACCTCGAGCCAGACCTCCCCGGCGCCCACCGACGGGCTCGGCGCGACGTCCGCCGACGCGTCCGACGTGTCGGACGCGTCGGACGCGTCCGACGTGTCCGACGCGTCCGGTGCGGGCCCGGCAGCCGGTGTGACGGTGCGCTACTGGGCCGCGGCACGCGCCGCGGCCGGAGCGGACTCCGACGTCCAGGAGGGCGAGACCGTGGGTGCGGTCGTCGACGCCGCGGTTGCCGCGCACCCGGGGCTCGAGCGCGTCGCCCGTGTCGCGACGTTCCTGCTCGACGGGCGCAAGGTCGGCCGCGAGGCTCCCGTCGCCGCCGGGGCGACGGTCGAGGTGCTGCCGCCGTTCGCCGGCGGGTGATGCACAATGGCCCCCGTGCCCGACGACCCCACGGCCGCCCAACCGGCCGACGGACCCATCTCCGCTGACGCCGGCGGCCGGTCCGAGGGCTCGCTGCACGTGCCGATCTCGCCGGTCGGTGCCGACCGGGTCCGGTGGGTCACCGTCGGCGTGACGCTGGTCGGCGCGCTCGCGCTGCTCGCCGGGTTCGCCGCGGGCTACGGCCCGACCCTCGGCATCACCCTCGTGCTCACGCTCGTCCTGGCGTGGGGCTGGCCGGTGCTGTCCGGCTCGGCGACTCCCGACGCCACGTCGGTGGTCCTCGCCCTCTCGGCGGTGGCCGTGGTGCTGAGCGCCGTGCGCGACGACCTGCGCTGGATCGCTGCGGCCGTCGCGTTCGGGATCCTCCTGTCGTTCACGGCCCAGCTGCTGCGGCGCACCGGGCGCGAGGGCCTCGTCCTGACGCTCCTGTCCTCCTTCGGTGGCCTGGCGGTCATCGCCTCCGGCACGACGGCCGTCGTCGCGGCCGACACCGGTCGCGGTCGGGCGGTCGCCGTGGTGGCGATGGCTGCGGTGGCGGCCGCCCTGCTCGCCGACGCCATGGCCTCCGTGCGGGTCGCCGCCCCGGTCCTGGGGCTGGTGGCGCTCGTGGCCGCCTCGTCCGTCGCGATGCTCGTGTCGACGCGGGTCGACGAGGTGGGGCTGGCCGGTGCGTTCGGCATCGGCGCGGCCGTGGGCACGGTCTCGTGGTCGTTCCGTCGCGTCCTCGCGCTCGAGCCGGCGATGATGACCCTGCGCGGGCAGGTGGGCGCGGGCGCCGGGTCGGTCCTCGCCGTCGGCGCGGTCGTCCACCTCTTCGCCGTCTTCTCCTGACGCCCCTCCCCACCGTCGAGAGGCCACGATCGGCTCGGGGACGCCGTCAGTAGACGAGGGCCTGGGCGCCGGGGGCCATGACCTCCTCGACGAACGCCGCGGCCCCGCGGATGACCGCGCCCTCGACGAGCTGGTCCTCGGTGAGGTCGCGGCGCGCAGCGCACTGGGTGCACACCGTGAGGCGGCCCCCGGCGAGCACGGCCTCGCGCAGGTCGACGACCGACGCGGCGTGCGGCAACGAGAACGCCTCGGCTCGGCCGGGCACGGCCATCCACGACGCCTCCCCGGTGAGCCACAGCGACACGTCGACGCCGCTGGCCACCGCCGTGGCCGCGACGGTGAACGCCTGCGACAGCCGTTCGGGCGCCTCGACGCCGGAGGTGACCTTGACGACGAGCGAGCGCGCGGGGGAGTCCATGGGCTCAGGCTACGATTTCGGGCATGTTCAACCTCGACCAGGACATCCCCGAGCCGCTGCGACCCCTCGCGTGGCTCATCGGACGCTGGGAGGGCGCCGGGGTCGTCGGCTACCCGACGATCGAGTCGGCGCACTTCGGCCAGGAGATCGAGGTGACCCACGACGGCCGTGGGTTCCTCAAGTGGGAGAGCAAGGCCTGGATCCTCGACTCCGAGAACGGCGCCAAGGTCCGCCCCGCCGCCGTCGAGTCCGGCTTCTGGCGTCCGCTGGAGAACGGCGAGGTCGAGCTGCTGCTCGCCCACCCGACCGGCATCGTCGAGCTCTACTACGGGAAGATGGAGCCGGCCAAGGTCGAGCTGCGCACCGACGGCGTCCTGCGCTCGCCGGGCGCCAAGGAGTACAACGCGGCCACGCGTCTCTACGGTCTCGTCGAGTCCCAGCTCATGTGGGTCATGGACATGGCCGCCGTCGGCCAGGAGATGCAGAGCCACGTCTCGGCCCAGCTCAAGCGCGTCGAGTGACGGCGCCGCGGAATGCAGCCCTCGCGTCGCTCGTTCCACCGACATGAGTGACGTCGACGTGCCCGCAGCCCCCACTCGCACGGTCCACCGCAGTCCGCTCCTCGACGCGCCCCGCGCGGTCGCGGGTGAGGGGGTCGAGGCCGGGGTGGCCGTGCACTACGGCGACCCGATGCGCGAGCAGCGCCTCCTCGAGGAGGGACTGGCCGTCGTCGACCTCTCGCACCGTGACGTCATCACCGTCACCGGCCCCGACCGGCTCAGCTGGCTGCACTCGCTGACCACCCAGCACCTGCTCGGCCTCGAGCCACGCCAGTCGCGCGAAGCGCTCGTGCTGACGCCGAAGGGCCACGTCGAGCACTCCCTGCACCTCGTCGACGACGGCACGACGATGTGGGTCACCACCGAGCCCGGAGCCGGCCCGGCCCTCGCCGACTGGCTCGACAAGATGCGCTTCATGCTCCGGGTCGAGGTCGCGCTCGTCACCGACGAGTGGGCCGTGCTCGGCGAGCCGCACGCGTCGGAGTCGGTCGAGGGTGAGCCGCTCGCCTGGCGCGACCCGTGGCCCGACCTCGTCGGCGACACGACGGCCTACGGCCCCACCGACGGTCACCCCGGCACGGAGCGCTCGTGGCGCGAGGTCATCGTTCCGCGGGCCGACCTCCTTGCGACAGTGGGCGATCGGCCGCTCGCCGGCCTCTGGGCAGCCGAAGCGCTGCGCGTCGCCGCCTGGCGCCCGCGGCTCGGCCTCGAGACCGACCATCGCACGATCGTCCACGAGGTCGACTGGCTCCGCACCGCCGTGCACCTGCACAAGGGCTGCTACCGCGGGCAGGAGACCGTCGCCCGGGTCCACAACCTCGGCCGGCCGCCGCGTCGTCTCGTCTTCCTGCATCTCGACGGTTCGGGCCACACCCTTCCGGCGCGGGGCAGCGAGGTGCTCGCCGGCGACCGCGTCGTCGGCCACGTCACGTCGGTCGGGCGCCACCACGTCGACGGGCCCATCGCGCTCGCCGTCATCAAGCGCAACACCGACCCCACCCTCGACCTGCTCGTCGACGGCCTCTCGGCGGCGCAGACGGTCATCGTCGCCCCCTGACGCGTCGGTTCCCTGACGCGCCGAACACCCTTGACGCGTCGGGCCCGCCGGGTGCGGCCCGCGCTGGCAGGATGACGCCATGAGTCCTGCACGCAGCGCTGCGAGCACCCTGATCACCGTCGCGCCCACCGGCGCCGAGACCGCGAAGGCGGACTTCCCCGCCCTGCCCACGACGCCCGAGGAGCTCGTCGAGACGGCCGTCGCGTGCGAGCGGGCCGGCGCCGCGCTCATCCACATCCACGTGCGTGACCGCGACCACCAGCCGACGCTCGACCGGGTGCTGCTCAAGGAGGCTGTCGAGGCCGTGCGCGAGGCCACCGACCTCGTCGTCCAGCTCTCGACCGGGGGTGCCGTCACCGACCCGCTCGAGCAGCGCCTGACGGTGCTCGACGCCGACCCGGACTCGTGCTCGCTGACGTGCGGCACGACGAACTTCGGCGACGGCGTCTTCCTCAACCCGTGGGGCTTCATGGTCGACCTCTACCGGCAGGCCCAGGAGAGGGAGGTCGTGCCGGAGTTCGAGCTGTTCGAGCTCGGCCACGTCCACGCCCTTCGGCGGCTCATCGACGAGTGCGGGCTGCCCTACGGCGGCAAGGTGCACGTCGACTTCGTCACCGGCGTCCCTGGGGCGATGCCGGGCACGCCTCAGGCGCTGCTCGCCGGGGTCGCGATGCTGCCCGAGGAGGTGACGAGCTGGTCGGCGACCGGCATCGGCCGCGCCCACCTGTCGATCGTCGCCGCCGCGCTGTCGGCAGGTGGCCACCTGCGGGTGGGCATGGAGGACAACCTGATGTTCGCCAAGGGGCAGCCGGTGGAGCACAACCGCGAGCTCGTCTCTCGCGCAGCCGAGCTCGCGACGCTGATGCAGCGTCCGCCCATGTCGACCGTCGAGGCACGGGCCGTCCTCGGCATCAAGGACCGCCGCACCCGCTGACCGCCCGTCTCCGGTGGGGAAGTGCCCACTCGACCGACGGGAGGACTCTCGCATCGCACCCCCACGTCCCACGTCGAGTGGGCACTTTCTCGAGGTCGTGCGGGGGTGTGGGCGGGGTCACGCTTTCTGGGGTTTGCAATTTGCTTGCTCCAGTTAGCACAATGGAGGGGTGAGCAAGCTTCCGCTACCCGACCTCGGGGCGTACCTGCGCGAACAGCGCGAGAACGCCCAGTTGTCGCTGCGCCAGCTCGCCGAGATGGCCGGGGTCTCCAACCCGTACCTGTCCCAGATCGAGCGAGGCCTCAAGCGGCCGAGCGCCGAGATCCTGCAGCAGATCGCCAAGGGTCTGCAGGTGTCGGCCGAGTCGCTCTACGTCCGTGCCGGCATCCTCGACGAGCGGGTCGCCGACGACCCGGCTGCGGCCCCGGACGTGCTCACCGCGATCGCCGCCGACCCGGTCCTCACCGACCGCCAGCGAGGCGTGCTCGTCGAGATCTACCTGTCGTTCGCCGGCACCGCAGCCGCGACCCCTGACGTCACCCAGAAGGAGAAGTGAGATGGCCCTGACCCAGAAGATCACCAAGACCGTCAAGGACGCCCAGAAGCAGGCCGAGGCCGCCGTGGCCGAGGTCCGCGGGCAGTTCGACGGGCGCATCCCCGACATCACCGTCGACCCGACGCCGTTCTACGCCGTCGTCGGCGCGGCCAACCTCGCCATCGCCACGGTCCGCACGGCCGGTGAGCAGCTCGACGCGGCACGCAAGCAGGCCAAGACCGCCGACCTGCGCAAGGGGGCCCGCAAGGAGGCCGACCAGCTGCAGAAGGACCTCCAGAAGCGCATCGTCGACCTGCAGGCTCGTACGGCCGACCTCCAGCGGATCGCCGCGAGCTACGCGGACCGCTTCGTCGCCCAGGCCCAGGAGCTGCCGGCCCACGTGCTCAACCAGGGCCTCGTCCTCGCGAGCAACGCCAAGGACCAGTACGACGCAGCCGCCGCCCGTGGCGAGAAGGTCGTCACCGACGCACGCGCCCAGGGCCAGCGAGCCGCCTTCGACGCGGTCGAGAAGGGCAATGCCGTCATCGCCCGTGGCCGCCGCGTCGCGAGCACCGCGACCGCCGAGGGCGAGAAGGTCGCCCAGAGCGTCCTCGGCGCCGTGTCCGACGACGCCGCGACCGTGACCGCGCAGGTCGAGAAGTCGGCCGCCGCCGTGGAGAAGGCCGCCGCGCCCGTCCCGGCCCAGCGCACCGCCGAGCACGAGAAGGCCATTCGCTCCGCGGCCGCCAAGAAGTCGGCGGCCACGCGCAAGGCAGAGGCCGTCGAGTCGACGACGACCCGCAAGGTCGCCGCTCGCTCGTCCGCCCCGGCGAACCAGGCCGACACGACGGCCGGCTCGACGAAGACGGCCGCGCGCAAGACCGCGCCGAAGAAGTCCGCCGCGAAGAAGTCGACCGCGAAGAAGGCCGGCACGGCCAAGACCGCGGCGAAGAAGACCGCGACGACGGCCACGACCACCCAGTCCTGACCCGAGCCGCACCCCCGTGCGCCCGAGGGCCGTCACCGATCCGGTGGCGGCCCTCGTCGCACCTGTCGGCCCCTCCGGCATACTGCGGGTCGTGCCCGACCACACGCAGACCCCGTCCGCCCCCGCCGCCGGCTCCGCCGCAGGGCCCGTGTCGACCGCACTGGCCGACGCCCCCGTCGTCGCGCACGTCGTGCGCGCCGGCTTCGTCGAGTCGGTCCACCACGGCACCGTCGTCGTCACCGCTCCCGACGGCTCGGTCGAGCTCGAGGTGGGCGACGCGTCCGGCCCGGTGTTCCCGCGCAGCTCGAGCAAGCCGCTGCAGGCGCTCGCCATGCTCCGCTCGGGCCTGCAGACCGACGACCTGCACCTCGCACTCGCCTGCTCGAGCCACTCCGGCGAGGACTTCCACGTCGCCGCCGCCCGCGAGATCCTCGCCGGCGCCGGGCTCACCGAGACCGACCTGCAGAACACCCCCGACTACCCCTACGACGAGGCGGCACGGATCGCCTGGATCGCGAACGGCCTGCCCAAGCAGTCGATCGTGCAGAACTGCTCGGGCAAGCACGCCTCGATGCTCGCGACGTGCGTCACCAACGGCTGGGACCTCGCGACCTACCGCGACCCCAGCCACCCGCTCCAGGTCGCCGTTGCCGACACCGTCCGCGAGCTGTCCGGCGCCGAGCCCAGCGCGGTGGCCGTCGACGGCTGCGGCGCCCCGATCCATGCCATCCCGCTCTCATCGCTCGCCCTCGCCTTCGGGCGCCTCGCCGCCGCCACCGACGGTCCCGAGGCCCGCATCGCCACCGCGATCCGCGCCCACCCCGAGTACCTCGGCGGCACCCACCGCGACGTGACGACGCTGATCCGCGGCGTCGACGGCCTCGTGGCCAAGGACGGTGCCGAGGCGGTCTACGCCGTCGGCCTGTCCGACGGGCGCGGCATCGCGGTCAAGGTCGCCGACGGGTCCTCGCGGGCGCGGCCGGTCGTCCTCGCGGCGGTGCTGCGCCGCATCGGCATCGACGCCGAGGACACGCTCGCCGCACTCGAGCACCAGCCGGTTCTCGGCCACGGCCAGCCGGTCGGCTCGGTCGTCGCGGTCGGCATCTGAGGCCGGAGGACCAGCACGTGCGTGCCGTCCTCCAGCGCGTCACCAGCGCACGCGTCGAGGTCGACGGCGAGGTCGTCGGCGCCATCGACCGGCCGGGGCTGCTCGCCCTCGTCGGGGTCACCCACGGCGACGGTCCCGAGCAGGTCGAGCGCCTGGCCCGCAAGATCGCCGAGCTGCGGATCCTGCGCGACGAGCAGAGCGTCCTCGACACCGGCGCCCCGGTGCTCGTCGTCAGCCAGTTCACGCTCTACGCCGACACCCGCAAGGGTCGTCGCCCGTCGTGGGGAGCAGCGGCTCCCGGTCCGGTGGCCGAGCCGCTCGTCGGCGACGTCGTCACCGCCCTCCGGGCGCGTGGAGTCGAGGTGGCCGAGGGTCGCTTCGGGGCGATGATGCAGGTCTCGCTCGTCAACGACGGTCCCGTCACCCTCGTCGTCGACGCCTGAGGCGCAACGCCTGAGGGCCGACGCCTGAGGGCCGACGCCTAGGACCGACGCGTGGGCTTCCCCGCTGGGCATCCGCTGGGAGGGCGCTGGACGCGTCCACGCCCCCCGAGGGCCGGGTTACGCTTCCCTCATGCAGCTCTACTACGGGTTCCAGAGCGTCGTCCAGCTCGTCCTCGGCGTCGTCGCGCTGGGCTGCGAGGTGTGGGCCTTCGTCGACGCGCTCCGACACCCGGAAGGCGCCTACGTCGCTGCGGGCAAGCGCACCCGCACCTTCTGGCTCGTCCTGCTCGGCGTCGCGCTGGCGCTCGGCTTCGTGACGGTCCTCAACCCCCTCAGCCTCTTCGGCCTGCTCGGGTTCGTCGGTGCGGCGGTCTACCTCGCTGACGTCCGGCCGGCGCTGCGCCAGGTGCGCGGCCTCGGCGGGCGGTCCGAGCGCCCTTGGTGAGGAGCCGGCCCACGGGCGGGCGCCGGCAGTCGCCGACGTCGCCGGGCGCAGGCACTTCGGCCCATGGGGCACACTGGTGCACTCACAACCGATAGGAGAACCATGTCCGACCAGCAGCCTGCTGCTGCCGTCGCCGAGGACGTCGACGTGCACGTGCACGACGCTCGCCCCTCGCACGGGCCCGACGAGTACGACCTCGGCGACCGCAACCCCACCGAGGACATCTTCGTCGCCGAGCGCCCGTGGGGACGGTTCCAGCAGTTCGTGTCGAACGAGCAGGTCACCGTGAAGATCATCACGGTGCAGCCCGGGCACCGGCTCTCGCTCCAGCGTCACGACCACCGCGGTGAGATGTGGCAGGTCCTCGACGTGCCGATCGACGTCACCGTCGACGACAAGCAGTGGACCGCCGGCCCCGGCGAGACCGTCTGGGTCCCGCGCGGCGCTACCCACCGCATGGGCAACTCCGGCGACCAGCCGGGTCGCCTCCTCGAGGTCGGCTTCGGCCACTTCGACGAGCACGACATCGAGCGCCTCGAGGACGACTACGCGCGCTGAGCGCGACGCGTCACCCCGTTCCGCGTGCCGCCGGGCCCCAGGTCCGGCGGCACGCGCGCGTCCGGTCCGTCCTGAGGACGCTCAGCCCGGCAGGTCGAGGTCGGCCCAGACGACCTTTCCGCCGGGCAGCGCCTGCGCCCCCCACGTGTCCGACAGCGCCTCGACGATGTCGACGCCGCGTCCGTCGACGGCGTCCATCGAGCGCGAGCGGCGCTCGAGCGGGGCGTCCGTCGCGTCCTCGACGCCGATGCGCACACCGCCGTCGCGCCGTTCCACTAGCGCCCGGAACGGTGTCACGGCATGGGCGAGGGCGTTGGTGGCCAGCTCGGAGACGATGAGAGCCGCGTCGGCGGTCAGGCCGTCGTGGCCCCACGACCGCAGCACGTCGAGGACGAAGTGGCGCGCAGCAGGGACCGACTCGGGCAGGGGCTGGTACACCTGCGAGTACGCGTTGGTCAGCCCGAGCCGCGGGGTCAGCCGGGCCACGGCGGGGTCGTCGGACCCGTGCGTCCCGGTGCCCGGGTCGACGTGCAGGTCGATGTGCAGGGCCGTGATGCGGGCGACGTCGACGAGCTCGGCGTGGTCGGCGATCCGGCCGGGGTAGGCGCACAGGAGCTGGAAGTCGTAGGCGTCCATGGCCTCGGCCCAGTGCAGCTCGAGCTCGACCGCGGGCTCGACGAGCCCGCGCTGCCAGAGCAGGGAGAGCGTCTCGCTGAAGACGCGCAGGCGCCGGCCGGCGGAGACCTGCGGCCCGATGAGCCCGCGGGCCATGCCCCAGAAGGCGTCGACGTCGAAGCGTCGGTTGATGACGAACCCGGCGATCGACGCCTCGGGGTCGCGCGGCCAGTAGCGACCGGCGGCCTCCTCGTCGGCAGCATCGCAGCCCAACCTGGCGAGCGCGCCCTCCACGCGTCGCCTCAGGGCTGGTGTGCAGATCGAGACGACGCACTCGTCATGGTCCCAACCGTCTGCGACGTACCTCGCCACGGCTGTGACACCCTCGTTGTCGAGTGCGTAGAAGCTCACTCCACGACCCCGCCCCCACGCAGCCATGCCGCCCTGCGACATGTCGCTCATGCTACGCCCGGGCCCCACGCCGGCGGCGGACTCGGCCCCGGGAGATTTTGGCCGGTTCGGGGCGGTTCGGGACCGCTCACCGGGGCGCGACAGCCTCCCACGCCACGGTCAGCTCGCCGACGCGCCAGCGGGACGGCCCGTCGAGCAGCGGCCACCGCTCGCGCACCTCGGCGGCCATGGCCAGGAACCGCTGCCGGGCCCCCCACGAGGACTGCGGCGCGCTGCGGGCCCACGCGAGGTCGAGGTCGGCCAGGAAGGCGTGGACCCGTTCGCCGGGCACGTTGCGGTGGATCAGCGCCTTGGGCAGGCGCTCGGCGACGTCCGACGGTCGCTCGAGCCCGCCCATCCGCACCGACAGCGTGAGGCTGAGCGGTCCGGACGCGTCGACGGCGACCCAGGCGGCCCGGCGCCCGATCTCGTCGCACGTGCCGTCGACGAGCAGGCCGTCCGGGGCCAGGCGCTGCTGCACGAGGGCCCAGGCGTCGGCCACGTCGGCCTCGGCGTACTGGCGTAGCACGTTGAAGGCGCGTACGACGGTGGGACGGGCACCGGCGTCGAGCGGCACCTCGAACCCGCCGAGGCGGAAGGTCAGGCCGTCGCGCTCGAGCGGGCGGGCGGCAACGACGCGTGCGGGGTCGATCTCGATGCCGACGACCTGCACGTCGGGCCGCACCCGGCGCAGCCGCTCGTGCAGCTCGACCGCGGTGATCGGCGAGGCGCCGTAGCCGAGGTCGACGACGACCGGCGGGCCGGGGCTGCGG
>JAEXXY010000380.1 GCA_023451855.1 Actinomycetes bacterium | reverse complement strand
GTCCCACACCGTCGCGGACCGCGTCGACGAGGTGGTTGACCCACGGCACGCGCTCGTGGTCGGCGCCGGCCAGGCCGGCCAGGCGAAGCGTGGCGCGCTCGACCGACACCGTGGTGTGGCTGCGCGCGATGCGCACGACGGGCGCGGCGGCCTTGCGTGCCAGTGACCGGGCGCGGCGGACGACGGCGGGGTCGAGCTCGATGAGGGGGGCGGGGCGGCTCACGCGTCAGATCCTGCCGTCTCGTGGGCCAGACGCGACTCGAAGAGCGCTCGCACGGCCGGCACCTCGCGCACGAGGGAGAGCGCGAGGTCGGCATGACCGGGCACGTAGCCGTTGCCGACGAGCATCCGCACGTCGGCGGCCAGGCCCTCGGCACCGAGCGCGGCGGCGGCGAAGTTCGTGGCCATGCTGAAGAAGATGACGGTGCCCCCCTGTGCGGTGGCGAGGATCGCGGGCTGCTCGCAGCCGGGCACGTCGACGCACACGACCGTGACGTCGGCGGGGCCACCGGCGGCCTCGACGGCCGCCGAGAGCCCCAGCGGGCTGCGGGCGTCAGCGAGGACGACGGTGTCGGCGAGCCCGCTGGCCTCGAGGACGTCGCGCTCGCGCTCGACCGGCACGACGCCGATGGTGCGTGACGCCCCAGCCGCGCGGGCGGCGGCGAGCGACAGCGACCCCGACTTGCCGGCGCCTCCGAGGACGGCCACCGTCGGCGCGACGCCACGGGCGACGTACTCCCCCACGACGCGCGAGACGAGCGCCGGCGCCCCGCAGACGTCCATGACCATGAGGGACAGGCGCGGGTCGAGGTCGCCCGGCAGGACGGCGGCGATGCTGCGCCCGAAGAGGATCGCGTGCCCGGTGGCGGGCACCTGCTCGGACCGCCCGTCCCAGCGAGCCAGCCCGTCGGTGATCGCGAGGGGTGTCAGGGACAGCGACACGAGCGTCGCGACGTGGTCGCCGACCGCGAGCCCGAGCGGGCTCTGCGGGCCGACCTCCGCGACGGTGCCGATGAGCATGCCGCCCGAGCCGGTGACGGGGTTCTGCATCTTGCCCCGCTCGGCGACGATCGCCAGCACCTCCTCGCGCACGGCGTCGCCGTCGAGCACTCCGTCGCGCGTGTGCTTCTCGGCGAGCTGGCGGTAGGAGGCGGCGTCGAGGTTGAGGGTGTCGACGGCGACGCGCACCTCGTCGGGCCACAGCTCGGGGCGGGCGTCGAGGCGGCGCGCGGCCTGCGGGAGGGTCACCCCCTCCCCCGTGGGTTCCAGGACGCGGTGCAGGCCGACGGGCGAGGCCTCACGCGCGCCGACGGGCGTGGACGGTGGGGTGGTCACGACGCAGATCCTCCGGTCGCAGTGGACACGTACGACAAATCCTTTCGCATCATAGGAGGTCGGGGGGCGATGCTTCGGCTATCGTCAGGACATGACACAGGTGTCGCAGCCCTACGCCTACCTCCGACGCGAGCTCGTGGAGCCGGACTGGACGCGGCTGCCGGGGTGGACCGACGTGACGCCGTCCGACTGGGACAGCGCCCAGTGGCAGCGTGCCCACTGTGTCAAGAGCATCGCGCAGCTGCGGGCCGTCATGGGCGACCTGCTCGAGGACCGCTTCTACGCCGACCTCGAGCGTGACCAGGCCGAGCGGGCGACGATGTCGATGCTCGTGCCGCCGCAGATGCTCAACACCATGGTGCCCTCCACCGACGACCCGATGCCCTCGGCCGGCGCCGCGTTCACCGAGGCCTTCTATGCCGACCCGGTGCGCCGCTACATGATCCCGGTCTTCTCCGACCGGCGCAGTGACTGGCCCTCGCACCCGCACGCCACCCGCGACTCGCTGCACGAGCACGACATGTGGGTCGCCGAGGGACTGACGCACCGCTACCCCACCAAGGTCCTCGCCGAGCTGCTGCCCACGTGCCCCCAGTACTGCGGCCACTGCACCCGGATGGACCTCGTCGGCAACTCCACGCCCCAGGTCGCGAAGCTGAAGTTCGACCTCAAGCCCGTCGACCGGCAGTCGGCGATGCTCGACTACCTGCGTCGCACGCCGTCCGTGCGCGACGTCGTCGTCTCCGGCGGCGACGTCGCCAACATGCCGTGGAAGAACCTCGAGGCCTTTCTCGACCAGCTGCTGCAGATCGAGAACGTCCGCGACATCCGCCTCGCGACCAAGGCCCTCATGGGCCTGCCGCAGCACTGGTTCGCGGGCGACGTCGTCGAGGGCGTCGGGCGCGTGGCGCGCACGGCCCGCGAGCGTGGCGTCTCCCTCGCGATCCACACCCACGTCAACAGCGCCCAGTCGATCACCCCGGCCGTGGCTCGCGCGTCGCGGGCGATGCTCGACGCCGGCGTCCGTGACGTGCGCAACCAGGGCGTGCTCATGCGTGGCGTCAACGACAGCCCCGAGCAGCTCCTCGACCTGTGCTTCGCGCTGGCCGACGGCGCGATGATCACGCCGTACTACTTCTACATGTGCGACATGATCCCCTTCGCCGAGCACTGGCGCGTCTCGCTCGCCGAGGCCCAGCGGCTCCAGCACGAGATCATGGGCTACCTGCCCGGCTTCTCGACGCCGCGCATCGTGTGCGACGTGCCGTTCGTCGGCAAGCGCTGGGTGCACCAGGTCGAGCAGTACGACCGCGAGCGCGGGATCTCCTACTGGCGCAAGAACTACCGCACCTCCATCGAGGGCGCGGACACCGAGGCGCTGTCGCGGGAGTACGTGTACTACGACCCGATCGACACGCTGCCCGAGTCCGGCCGGCAGTGGTGGCGCGACGCCGTCGACCACGAGCAGGTGCTCGCGGCCGCCACCCAGCGGGCCGCCTCCAGCCGGGCCGCCGCTCAGTCCCAGCTCGTCTGAGGACCGGCGGTCACCCCGCGAGGTGGCCCCACCGTGACGACAGCTCGTGCCACGGCGCGGTGTCGACGACCCGTCCGCCGTCGAGGACGACGACCCGGTCGGCCTGAGCCAACGCAGCCCCCTTGCTCGTCGCGCCGATGACCGCAGCACCCCCGGAGCGCAGGGCTGCCCACAGCTCGATCTCGGTGGCGGCGTCGAGGGCTGAGGACACGTCGTCGGCCAGCAGCAGGTCGGCCTCGCAGGCGAGGGCTCGGGCCAGGGCCAGGCGCTGCACCTGCCCACCAGACAGGCGCACGCCCCGGTGACCCACGAGCGCGTCGGGACCGCCCGCCTCGGTGACGTCGCGCTCCATCCGGGCCGACGCCAGCGCCGGCTCGACCTGCCGGTCGGCGTGGTCGAGGGCGACGTTGTCGGTGAACGTGCCCGAGAGGACGCGTGGCACCTGGGCGATGTGCGCGACCCGTCCCGGCCGCAGCTCCACCTCCGGCTCACCGAGGACGCGACCGTTCCAGCTCACCGAGCCGGTGTAGGACGTGAGCCCGGCGAGGGAGGACAGCAGGCTGGACTTGCCCGACCCGACCTGGCCGAGCAGCAGCACCAGCTCGCCGGCCGCGACGGTGAGGTCGACGTCCTCCACGCCGATCGTGCCGTCGTCGTGGACGGCAGTCAGGCCCTGCAGCCGCACGGTGCGCAGCGGCTCCCGCGCCCCGGCGACCGGTGGGTCGGCGGTGCCGTGCTCGAGGTCCATCCCTGCGGGCACGTCCATGAGGTCGCCGCCGCCGGCAAGCTCGCTCGTGGCGTTCATCCAGGCCCGGACCCCGGGCGCCTCGGTCACGACCGAGCCGGCAACCCGCCCGAACCAGTCGAAGCCGCTCACGGCGTTGGCCACGAGCAGGGTGATGGCGAGGGACCACGTGCCGTGCAGCAGGCCGGCCCAGGCGGCGACGACACCGCACTGGACCATGACGATCGGCACGCCGTCGAGCAGGGCCTGGACGCGGTGCTCGCGGACGGCGGCGTCGACCCGCCCGCCGTCGACGCGTCGCAGGTGCCGGTGGACCTGCGGCGTGGCGGCCGCGAGCTTGACGGTGCGGATGGACTCGAGCGCGGAGACGAGCGACCGCCCGAAGTCGGCCCGCGCCGTCGAGGCGGCCGCCGCCGACCGACCCGCCACCGGCCGACCGAGGGTCGAGGCCAGCGCGGAGCTGACCATGACGACGAGCAGAACCGCGCCGGCGAGCCACGTGCCGGCGATCAGCGCCGTGACCGAGGCCACGACGAGGCCGTTGACGAAGTCGACCCAGCGGTCGGTGTACCGCGCGAGCCGGTCGGCATCCATCGTGCGGGCCACGACCTCACCCGGCGGGGTGCGCACGAGCCGGCGCTGGGCGGTCTGGCCGGCGAGCACCGCCGCACGCACGCGCAGCCGCACCTCGACCCACCAGTGCGGGTAGGCGCGGAAGGCCTGCGACAGCAGGAGCGGACCGACGACGAGCGAGACGACGAGGGCGGCCGTGAGCCACCCCGGGTTCTCCCCGGCCTGCAGGCGGGTCACGACGAGCCCCCAGGTCCAGCCGGTGACGGCGCCGAACGCACCGGTCAGGGAGGCCAGCAGGAAGAGCGAGGCACCGAACAGGCCCCACCGCGGGTGCACGCTCACGGCGTGCAGCACCTGCCGCGCGAGGCTCGGGGTCGGGGCGAGGGCCGGGGGCTCCGGCGGGGTCGTGCTGCGCCGCACCGACCCGATCGCGGCATCCGCGTGGTGGTGGTCCTGGACCGCCACCTCGTGCGCCGCCGCCTCCAGCAGGCGTCGGAACGGGCCCTGGACGCCGGCCAGCCGCGCCCTCGGACCCTGCTGCACGACGCGGCCGGACTCGAGCACCGCGACGTGCTCGGCGCGCTCGGTCGTGGAGAGCCGGTGTGCCACGAGGATGCCGGTGCGCCCGGAGATGAGCCGGTCCGCCGCACGGACCACGCGCGCCTCGGTGACGGGATCCATGCGGGCGGTGGCCTCGTCGAGCACGACGACGCGCACGTCGCGCACGAGCAGCCGCGCGAAGGCGACGAGCTGCTCCTCGCCCGCGGAGAGGGTGGTGCCTCCCGGGCCGAGCATCGTGTCGAGCCCGTCGGGCAGCCCGGCCACCCAGTCGGTGAGGCCGAGCTCGGCGACCGCCGCCTCCACCCGCTCGCGCGGGACGTCGCCGAAGAGCGTCATGTTCTGCGCCAGGGTGCCGGCGAGCACCTCGGTGCGCTGGGTGACGACGCCGACCGCGGACCGCAGCTGCTGCAGGTCGAGGTCGCAGACGTCGATGCCGCCCAGCAGCACCGTGCCGCGCGGTGGTTCGACGGCGCGTGACAGCAGCGAGGCGAGCGTCGACTTGCCGGAGCCGGTGCGCCCCACGAGGGCGCAGGTGTGGCCCGCGGGCACGGCGAGGTCGACGTCGCGAAGTGCGAAGCTTCCGGTGCCGTAGCTGAACCCGAGGCCGCGGAACTCGACGTCGAGAGGGCCGTCGGCGAGCGCCAGCCCACCCGCCGGCTCGGCGGGTGCGGCGAGCATCGCCCGGAGCCGGAGGACCGCACCGAAGCCCTCCTGCAGGTCGGGCAGGTGCCGCGCGAGCATGTCCACGCCGCCGACGAACATCGTCGTGACGAGGAAGAGGGTGACCAGCCGCGAGGTCGAGAGGTCGCCCGCCACCACGAGCGCGGTGCCGACGACGGCCACGGCGGCGAGGGCGCCGTGGAGCAGGCCGCCGCTGCGGCGCGTGATGCGGGCCTCGACCTGCAGGACCCGGTCCAGTGCCGCGTGGACCCGTGCGGCCAGCTCGGCGTTGCGGCGCAGCACGTACGCCTGGCCGAGCGACGTGCGCAGGTCGTCACGAGCGGCGACACCCTCCTCGGTGGAGGCGGCGTGGTCGGTCCAGACGGCCTCCTCGACCACCTTGCGCTCGGCGACCTGCGGCAGGAGCCGGCGCACGACCCAGAAGGTGGCGAACCCCGTGAGCGGGAAGAGGACGACGGCGGGCCACCAGGCGATGCTGGCCACCACCCAGAGCGGTCCGGAGGCGAGCAGGGTGCGCACCGCCTGCCACACGCCCCAGCGCATCAGCTGGCCGACCTCCCACGTGTCGTCGTCGATGCGGTCGAGCACCTCGCCGACCGCCTGCTCGGACAGCTCGGACAGGGGCTGGGCCATGGCCGCGTCGAGCAGGTCGGCGCGCAGCCGGCCCTCGGCCCGGTCGCACACCGTCGCCCAGATCGCCTTCGCGACGGTGTCGACGAGCGCACCGCCGACGACGCACAGGGCCAGCAGCACGACGAGCTGGGACGTGGGCTGTGCGGCGAGCCGGCCGGCGACCAGGGAGCCGAGGGAGGCCGCGACGGCTCCGAGCAGGGACATGGCGAAGCACACGACCGTCAGCGGCCGGCGGACCCGGCGCCAGTCGACCGGGACGCGGCCGGCCGGCAGCGCCGCCCCGGCGAGAGCCCCCTGCCGCGTCGTGCCCTGCGCCTCGTCGTGCTCTACCCGCGTCACCGTCACAGTCCCCGAACGCTACCGACCCGCACCGACACGGCGCCTCCGGTTTTCCGGCGCGACCGTAGACTGCGGCGGTGACCTCCCGCTCCCCCGCCACCCGCGTCCGCATGCCCCGCGCCGAACGCGAGGCACAGATGCTCGAGGTGGCCGAGGGCGTCTTCTCCGAGCGCGGCGTGCAGGCCGCGACGATGGACGAGATCGCCGAGCGCGTCGGGGTCACCAAGCCCCTCATCTACGACTACTTCGGCTCCAAGGAGGGCCTGCTCGCCGCCACGATCGAGCGGGCCCGGGGCCAGCTCATGTCGGCCCTCATCGACGCCTGGGAGGGCGCCGACGACGCCCCCGTGCGCGGGCGGGTGGCCGGCGTCGTCCACGCCTTCTTCGCCTTCATCGACGCCCACGACGCCGCGTTCGCGCTGCTGCGCACCGAGGGCGCCCTCATCGGCGAGGCGTCCGACTCGGTCGAGCGGATCCGCCAGCAGACCGCGAAGGCCTTCGCCGAGGGACTGCTCGCGCTGCCGCAGTTCACCGCGCAGGCCCCGACCCGGGTCACGGCGATGGCCGAGGTGCTCATCGGCGGCTGCGAACGGCTCGCCGTGTGGCGCAGCACCCACCCGGGCGGCATGGACGCCGACGAGGCCACCGAGATCGTCGTGACGACGATCTGGGACGGCCTCGCCGGCGTCGGCACCGGTGCCCCTCGCGTGGCCACCCGTTGAGCCGCCGGCAGCAGGGCACCGCCGGTCCGACGACGCAGGCGACCCTCGCCCTCGACCGTGCGAAGGTCGCCTGGACCGGTCACCCGTACGAGCACGACCCCTCCGCCACGAGCTACGGCCTCGAGGCCGCGCAGGCTCTCGACGTCGAGCCGGCGCGCGTGCTCAAGACCCTCCTCGTCGACACCGGGCGGGGCCTGGCCGTCGGCATCGTGCCCGTCGACGGCCAGCTCGACCTCAAGGCCGTCGCGACGGCGCTCGGGGTCAAGTCGGTGACGATGGCCGACCCGGCCGCCGCCGAGCGCAGCACCGGGTACGTCGTCGGCGGCATCTCCCCGGTCGGCCAGAAGCGTGCCCTGCCCACGGTCCTCGACGCCTCGGCCCTCGAGCACGACACCGTCCTCGTCTCCGGCGGCCGGCGCGGCTTCGACATCGAGCTGACCCCCGCCGACCTCGTGGCCGTCACGCGCGCCGTGACGGCCCCGATCGCCCGCCGGTGAGGGCCCTCGCCCCAACGACGCGGCTCGGTCGCCTGCGTCTCGTCGTCATCCTCGCCGCCCTGACCATGGTGGGGCCCTTCTCCATCGACACGGTCTTTCCCGCCTTCGACGTCATGACCCGCGAGCTCGGGGTCGACGCCGTGGCGATGCAGCAGACGCTGAGCGTCTACCTCGCGGCGTTCGCGGTGGCGAGCCTCTTCCACGGCTCGCTGTCGGACGCGGTCGGGCGCAAGCCGGTGATCCTCGTCGGCTGCGCGCTCTACGCGGTGACCAGCGCCCTGTGCGCCCTCGCGCCCAGCATGCCCCTGCTCCTCGGGGCGCGCGCCGTGCAGGGCCTCGTGGCCGGTGCCGGGATGATCGTCGGGCGCACCGTCGTGCGCGACCTCTTTGACGGGCCGGCCGCCCAGCGGTTCATGTCGCACATCTCGGTGATCTTCGCCGTCGCCCCGGCGCTCGCCCCGATCGTCGGCGGCTGGATCCTCGGCTGGGGCCAGTGGCGCACCATCTTCTGGGTGCTGACGGCCTACGGCGTCGCCCTCGTCGTGGCGACGCTCTTCGCGCTGCCGGAGACGCACCCGGCCTCTCAGCGGATCCCGTTCCGGCCGCGCCCGCTCGTGGCGTCGATCGCCTCCGTGGC
This sequence comes from Actinomycetes bacterium, assembly GCA_023451855.1. Lineage (GTDB taxonomy): Bacteria > Actinomycetota > Actinomycetes > Actinomycetales > Dermatophilaceae > Monashia. The sequence goes on along the minus strand of JAEXXY010000380.1, from coordinate 7,658 downwards.
CGGGGACGCGTCGGTGCTGCGGCTCGGCGCGGCCGTGGCCCTCAACTTCGCGGCCCTGTTCCTCTACGTGTCGTCGGCGCCGGCCATCGTCGTGGACCACCTCGGCCTCGGCCCGCGCGACTTCGGTGTGCTCTTCGTGCCGCTCGTCGTCGCGATGATGCTCGGCTCCCTGCTCACCGGGCGGCTGGCGGGGCGGGTTCGGCAGGGCGTGTTCGTGCTGTCCGGATTCCTCGTGTCGCTCGCGGGCAGTGCCTTCGCGGTGGTCTACCAGGCCGTGGCCGACACGCCCGAGACGTGGTGGACCGTGCTGCCGGTCGGGGCGATCTCGCTCGGCGTCTCCCTCGTGTTCCCCATCCTGACGATCGCGATGCTCGACCTGCGTCCGCGTGAGCGCGGCACGGTCTCCTCCTTCCAGTCGTTCCTCAGCACGTGCGCCAACGCCCTCGTGGCAGGCGCGCTGTCGCCGCTCGTCAGCGGGTCGCTGACGACCCTCGCGGGGGTCGCGGGGGCGTTGACGGCGGTCGCGATGGGACTCTGGGCGTGGCACCGCCAGACGCACCTCGCGGCGTCGCGCGCTCCCGTCCCGGCCGACGCACCGGCCGAGGAGCCCGTGGCCCGACTCTGACGCGCCCGGCCCACGTTGGGCCCACGTCCGGCCGGCACACCGCTGCCCCGCAGGGCGTCGGGTGCTACGCGGACTCGCGGGGCAGCGCGGAGGCGCTTCGCCCCTCCCACGGCGTGGAGAGGACGACCGTGGTGCGCGTCGAGACGTTCGCGGCCGACCGGATGCGCGCGAGGAGGTCCTCGAGGTTGCTGGGCGTGCCGACGCGCACCTTGAGGATGTAGCTCTCCTCGCCGGCGACCGAGTGGCAGTCCTCGATCTCGGCGATGTGCGCGAGGCGCTCGGGCACGTCGTCGGGGGCGCTCGGGTCGAAGGGCGTGACGGAGATGAGCGCGGTGAGCGACAGGCCGATGGCCTCGGCCGACACGGTGGCGGTGTAGCCGGTGATGACCCCACGCTCCTCGAGGCGCCGGACGCGCTGGTGCACCGCGGAGGTCGACAGGCCCGTCGCCTTGCCGAGGTCGGTATAGCTCATGCGGCCGTCGGCGAGCAGCAGGCCGACGAGGCGACGGTCGAGTTCCTCCATGGCGGAAGGGTAGACCAGCGTCCGGGTGCCGGACGCTCTGTCCCTCATGGCGGTACGGGCGGCGCGTCACGACCCCCTGCCGGCGCCCCGCTAGTCTCGGCCCATGGCCTCTCCCCGGCTCGTGCTCCTCGACTCCGCTTCCCTCTACTTCCGGGCCTTCTTCGGCGTGCCCGAGGTGATCGGCCCGAGCGGTGTGCCGACGAACGCCGTGCGCGGCCTGCTCGACATGATCGCCTCGCTCGTCGAGCGAGCCCGCCCGACGCACCTGGCCGCCTGCTGGGACAACGACTGGCGTCCCGCCTTCCGGGTCGAGGCGATCCCGTCGTACAAGGCGCACCGCGTCGCGAGCCGCGGCGAGAACGCGCTCAACGGCGAGGAGGCACCGGAGGCGCTGTCGGTGCAGGTGCCGATCATCGTCGACGCGCTCAGGGCCCTGGGCCTGGCCCGGGTCGGTGTCGACGGGCACGAGGCGGACGACGTCATCGGCACGCTCGCCACGACGTGGACCGGGCGCATGCCGATCGACATCGTCACCGGCGACCGCGACCTCTTCCAGCTCGTCGACGACGCGCACGACGTGCGGGTGGTCTACACCGCGCGCGGCGGCGTCCGGTCACCCGACTTCGTCGACGAGGCCTTCATCGCCGAGAAGTACGGCGTCCCGAACGGCCGCGCCTACGCCGACATGGCGGCCCTGCGCGGCGACACGAGCGACGGCCTGCCCGGCGTGGCCGGCGTCGGTGAGAAGACGGCCGCCAAGCTCATCACGACCTACGGGACGCTCGAGGCGCTCCGCGCCGCGGTCGACGGCGGCGACCCCGCCATCAAGGGTGCCCAGCGCGCCAGGCTCGAGGCGGCCTCGGACTACCTCGACGCCGCGCCCCGCGTGGTCGAGGTGGTGCGGGACGCGCCGGTCGGCGAGGTGGACCTCGCGCTGCCGACGGCCGTCGCCGACCCGGCGCTCATGTCGCGCCTCGCGGTGGAGCACGGCCTCACCTCGTCGTTCGACCGAGTCGTCAACGCACTGGGCATCGACTGAGCCTGCATTTCCTGACGGGGCCGGTTTCGGCCCATACTGGATGGTGCCTGCTCAACGACAGCCCCGACGTCATCTCGCCAACAGCCCCTTCCAGCGTGACCCCCTGCCGGAGGTGGAGAGCTACGCCGTCGGCGACCGCGTCTCCCACGTCCGCCACGGCCTCGGCGTCGTCATCGCGACGACGGCGCACACCGTGACCGTCAAGTTCGCCTCGGCCAACGTGCGCGTCGAGAGCCCCTACGCACGGCTCACCCGCCTCTGACGGTCACAGCGACCCCCGCAAGACGACGAGGAGGTCGGCCCCCACGGGACCGACCTCCTCACGGCGGCCTCAGCGGCCGCGGACGTCAGAGTGCGTCAGCGTCGCTCAGAGAGCGCGGACGCGCATCGCCTGCGGGCCCTTGGGGCCCTGCTCGACGTCGAACTCGACGGGCTGGTTCTCCTCGAGGCTGCGGTAGCCGTTGCCCTGGATCTCCGAGTAGTGGACGAAGACGTCCGGACCCTCGGTGGGGGCGATGAAGCCGAAGCCCTTCTCGGAGTTGAACCACTTGACCGTTCCCTGCGCCATGTCTGGCTCCTTCAGGTTGTTGGACGGGCCACCCGGTCGGGAGGCCCAGCGTCGCCACAAACGCGCGACTCCAGAACCTTCAGGAGACGAACGCTCGCTCACGTACCTTGCGAGCGTGCTGAGAACACGAGCACCACAAAACGTCGACGGACGCGGGAAGCCTAGCCGACAGGACCCCGAGGCGGCGACTCGTCAGTCGATGCGGTCGGCGGCCACGACGCCGCGGAGCACCCCGTCGGAGGCGCGCCGTGCGGTCTCCTGCAGCGCCGGGTCACCGGCATCGGTCAGCTGCCCGAGCAGGTCCACGACCTGCTTGCACCGCCGCACGAAGTCACCCGCGGCGAGGTCGGTGCCGCGCAGGACGTCCTCGAGGCGCTGACCGCTCGCCCACCGGTGCACCGACCACGCGATCCCCGCATCGGGCATGCCCGTGCGCGGCAGCGCCAGGGCACCCTCGGCGTCCTCGAGGTCGGACCACAGTCCGACCATGCGGTCGTAGGCCTCGCGCACCTCGTCGTTGGGCCAGCGCGGCGCGAGCCCGCCGTCCTCGCGACGCGGCTCGTGCACGAGCGTCGAGACGACCGCCGCGAGCGACGGCGCGTCGAGGCGCCGCCACAGGCCCGCACGCAGTGACTCGGCCGCGAGGAGGTCCTTCTCGGTGTAGAGCTGGCGCAGCCGGTCGCCTTCGGCGGTGACCCGCGTGCCGCCGTCGGCGAGGTAGCCCATCTCGCCGAGGAGGTCGCAGATGCGGTCGAAGGTCTTGGCCACCGAGTTGGTGCGCCCTTCGATCTTGCGCTGCAGCCCCTCCGTCTCGCGCTTGAGCCGGAAGTACCGCTCGGCCCACCGGGCGTGGTCCTCGCGGTCGGGGCAGCGATGGCACGGGTGGGCCCGCAGGGCGCGTCGCAGCTCCTCGATGCGCGCGTCCGTCGGGTCCTGCGGGGGCTCGGCGGACCGCCGCCGGGGAGGGTCGTGCGGCACGGTCGCCCGCAGCGTGGCCGCGAGGTCGCGGCGGGCCTTGGGGTTGCGGGCGTTGAACTGCTTGGGCACGCGCATCGTGCCGAGCGGCTCGACCGGCGTCGGCACGTCGTGCAGCGTCAGGCGACGCAGGTGGTGGTCCTCGGTGACGACGGTCGGCGAGGCCGGGTCGCCCTTGCCGCCACGGTTGGGCATGACGACGACGGCGAGCCCGCTGTGCCGACCGGCCGGGACCCGCACGATGTCGCCGATCTTGAGGTTCTCCAGCGAGATCGCCGCCGCCGCACGCATCGAGGCCGACCGGCGCTTGGCGCCCTCCTTCTCCAGGGTGCGGATCTCCTCGCGGATCGCCGCGTACTCGGTGAAGTCTCCGAGGTGGCAGGTCATCGACTCGGCGTAGCCGGCGAGGGCCTCCTCGTTGCGACGCACGGTGCGCACGAACCCGACGACGGCCCGGTCGGCCTGGAACTGGGCGAAGGAGGTCTCGAGGATCTCGCGGGCGGTGTCGCGGCCGAACTGGCGCACGAGGTTGACCGCCATGTTGTACGTCGGCCGGAAGCTCGAGCGCAGCGGGTACGTGCGCGTCGAGGCGAGACCGGCCACGGCCCCGGGGTCGAGCCCGCGGCTCCAGAGCACGACGGCGTGGCCCTCGATGTCGATGCCGCGGCGTCCGGCTCGGCCGGTCAGCTGGGTGTACTCGGCCGGGGAGATGTCGACGTGGCTCTCGCCGTTGAACTTCACGAGCCGCTCGAGCACGACGGTCCGGGCCGGCATGTTGATGCCGAGGGCGAGGGTCTCGGTGGCGAAGACGGCGCGGATGCGCCCCTGCGTGAACAGCTCCTCGACGACCTCGCGGAACGTCGGCAGCATGCCGGCGTGGTGCGCGGCGAAACCGCGCGAGATGCCGTCGACGAAGTCCCAGTAGCCGAGCACCGAGAGGTCCTCGTCGGCCAGCCCAGCGACCCGCTCCTCGACGAGCCTGCGGTTGCGCTCGCCGTCGGCCTCCGGGATGAGCCGCATGCCGCTGGCGAGCAGCTGCCCGACCGCGGCCTCACAGCCGGCACGGCTGAAGATGAAGGTGATCGCGGGCAGCAGGCCCTCGCGATCGAGGCGTGTCACGACCTCGGCGCGAGTGGCGCCCCCGCCGGGACGGCTGCCTCGGGCGAAGCCGTTGCCGCCCTCGCCACCGCCGGGACCGCGACCGCCGCCGCTGCCCCGCCGGCCACGTCCGGCCCAGTCGTCGCGCCCGCCGCGGCCACCGCCGTTGCCACCACGACCCGGACGGCCCTTGTTGCGGCCGCCACGGTTGCTGACCCAGTGGCTGTCCCACGCGCCGCGCTGCTCGGTGCCGCGGATCGCGTGGACGAGGTCGGGGTTGACGCCCACCTCGACCGTCGGCCCCGATGCCGACGCCTCCTCCTCGACGAAGAGGTCGAAGAGCGTCTGGCCGACCATCATGTGCTGCCACAGCGGCACCGGTCGGTGCTCGGAGACGATGACGGCCGTGTCGCCGCGCACCTCGCCGAGCCAGGCCCCGAACTCCTCGGCGTTGCTCACCGTCGCCGACAGGGACACGACGCTGACATCCGGCGGCAGGTGGATGATGACCTCCTCCCAGACCGCCCCGCGGAAGCGGTCGGCGAGGTAGTGCACCTCGTCCATGACGACCCAGCCGAGCCCGCGCAGCGTGGCCGAGCCGGCGTACATCATGTTGCGCAGCACCTCGGTCGTCATGACGACGACCGGGGCCTCGCCGTTGACCGACGAGTCACCGGTGAGCAGGCCCACCTTGTCCGCGCCGTACCGACGCACGAGGTCGGCGTACTTCTGGTTCGACAGCGCTTTGATCGGCGTCGTGTAGAACGCCTTGCGGCCGGTGGCGAGGGCCAGGTGCACGGCGAACTCACCGACGACGGTCTTGCCCGCGCCGGTCGGGGCGGCGACGAGGACGCCTCGGCCCTCCTCCAGGGCGCGGCAGGCCTCGGTCTGGAAGTCGTCGAGCGGGAAGTCCAGCCCGGCGGTGAACTCGGCCAGCTGGGGCCACGTCGGGAACATCACGCCGCCTCCCCTACCCCGCCGGCCGGCACGACGACCGCGAGGGCCCCCGGCACCACCTCGGCCTCCACGGGCAGGTCGGCGAAGGCCTCTCCATCGGCTTGTGAGTGGATACCGCTCGCCTCCAAGCGAACTCGCCGGGCGCGATGGATCTCGACGGCCGGGTGGGTGGTGTGCGCGCCCGAGTAGACCTTCGGGAAGACGCGCAGGAAGGACGGGATGGACAGGGCGTGCACCACCATGACGTCGAAGAGGCCGTCGGCCACGTCGGCGTCGGGACACACCTTCATGCCGCCACCGAAGGACGTCGTGTTGGCCACGGCCACCAGCATCGCCCTGGTGTCGAGGCGCTGCCCGTCGAGCTCGACGACGTACGGGATGGGCCGGAACACGGGCAGCTCGCGCAGCACCGCCAGGTTGTAGCGCATCTGGCCCCGCGGCCACCGCATCCGTCGGGCGCGCTCGGTGACGACGGCGTCGAAGCCTGCGCCGAGGACCCCGCCGAACCACTTCTCCCCCGCCACGCCGTGGCTGACGCGCCCGAGGTCGACGTGCCGGGTTCGCCCGCTGGTCAGCAGGTCGACCGCCGCCGCCGGATCACGCACCGGCAGGCCGAGGTTGCGGGCGAAGTCGTTGCCGGTGCCCGCCGCGACGACCGCGAGGCGCGTCGAGGACGTGGCGCACAGGTTGACGCCGAGGTGCACCATGCCGTCGCCCCCGACCACGACGAGTGTGTCGACGCCGTCGGCCACGGCGGCGAGCCCACGGGCGCGCGCCTGGGCGTAGTCGGCACCCGACACGTCGGTGACCTCGTGACCGGCCGTCACCAGCAGACGACGCGTCTGTTCCCCGAGGGCGGCGCCGGCCCCCTTCCCGGACGTGGGGTTGACGACGAGGGCGACGCGGTCGGGCACAGCCGAACGCTACAGGGCGGACGCCTCGTCGTCCGAGACCTCCAGCCAGTCGGGCCGGTCGGCCTCCTTGCGGCGGTCGAAGAGGAAGGCCAGGCCGACCGACGCGAAGTAGAGGGCGATCATCGGGGTGGCGAGGAAGAGCATCGTGTACGCGTCCGGCGTCGGGGTCATGACGGCCGCGAAGACGAAGATGACCATGACCGCCGGCCGCCAGCCCTTGAGCATGGCCCGGGCCGGCAGCACGCCGACGAGGTTGAGCGCCACGAGGAAGACCGGCAGCAGGAACGCGCACCCGAAGGCGACGATGAACTTCAGGACGAAGTTGAGGTACTGCGAGCCGTCCTGGAGGTTGTAGGCGCCTTCTGGTGTGAAGCCGAGCAGGACCGCGACGGCCTTGGGCACCATGATGAAGGCGAAGAAGCACCCCGCGAGGAAGAGCGGTACGGCGGCGACGACGAACAGCCGCGCGACCATCTTCTCCTTCTTCGTCAGGCCCGGGACGATGAAGCCCCAGATCTGCATGAGCCAGACCGGTGAGGCGAGGATCAGGCCGACGAACAGCGACGTCGTCAGCTGCAGCGCGAAGGCGTCGGTCATGCCCGCGAAGTTGATGTTGACGACGCTGTGCCGTTCGCGGGCGAGGTCCCGGAGCGGTTTGGTCAGGGCCGCGATGACCTGGTCGTAGTAGATCCACCCGAGGACGCCGCCGACGAGGATCGCCGTGGCGCTGATGACGATGCGGTTGCGCAGCTCGCGCAGGTGGTCACCGAGGGACATGCGCCCTTCGGGATTTCGCTTGTGCAGCAGCGATGGCATTCAGTGCCGCCGTGACGGGTCGGGCTCGGGCAGGGTGGTGGTCCGCGCCACCGCTCAGAGCGTCGTGTCGCGGCGGACGTCGGACGTCGCGTCCGGCGTGCTCGCGGCACCGGGCGTACCGGCCGTGCCGGTGCTGCTCGTGC
>JAEXXY010000362.1 GCA_023451855.1 Actinomycetes bacterium | reverse complement strand
GCGCAGCCGCTCCCCCGACGCCCGCGCGGCCCCCGCGGCGAACGCACCGCGGCTCGGCCTCGCCGCGGCCGCCACGGCCTTCGTGGCCGGTGCGGTCGTCGGTTGCGGCGCTGCCTTCGCGGTGTCCGTCGTCTTCTTCGTCGTGGACTTCTCCGGCGTGCCCTTCTCCGCTGTCTTCTTGGCCGTGGGCTTCCGCGCGCTCGACGTCTTCGCTGCCTTCCTGGCGGTCGCCTTCCGCGCGCTCGACGTCTTCGCTGCAGCCTTCTTCGGCGTCGGCTCCTTCGGCGCGGCGCCTTTCGCCGGCGGGCGAGCCACGGACGCAGCGTCGGTCGCGTCGGTCGCGCCCGTCTGGTCGGCGCCGTCGTTCGGGCCGGTCGGGGTGTCCGGTTCCGGGCGGGCGGGGCTCACGGCTGGATCCTGTCGAAGACTCGGGCGATGGCGGCGGCCGTGCCTCCGGCGGCGTCGGTGACGGCCTCGGACACGCCGTCGACCCCCGGTACGGCCGGGCGCAGGTGGTGGGCGTAGTGCTCGAAGGCCGACCGCGTCGTGTACTGCGGCTCGAACCCGAGGACCTCGCGCATCCGGTGGGTGTCGAGCCCGCGGCCGAAGGCGAGAAAGGTCAGCTGGTCGCGGGAGAAGTCGGCCAGGCCGCTGCGACGCACGACGCTGCCGAAGACGCCCGCCGCGGCCAGCGGCACCGGCAGGATCGGGCGGCGCGCGATGGCGGTGCACTGGGTGACGGTGAGGAAGCCGTCGGCGGCGACGTTGACGATGCCGACCGCTGGGCCGGTGGTCGCGAGAATCATGGCGGCCGTCGCGTCGTCCTCGTGGAGGAACTGGAAGCGCCCGTCGAAACCGAGCGGCACCGGCACGACCGGCAGGGCGAAGTAGTCGGTGAGCGCGGTGTGGATGCTCGGGCCGACGACGTTGGCCAGGCGAAGCATCGTGATCTCGACGTCGGGCCGGCGGCGGGAGAATCCCCGCACGTAGCCCTCGACCTCCACGGAGTCCTTGCCGAACCCGGTGCGCGGCATGGTCTTGGGGCTCATGTCCTCGCTGAACATCGCGGGGTCGCGCGGCGACGAGCCGTACACGGACGCGGACGACTTGACGACGAGGCGGCTCACCGACTCCGACTTCTGGCACGCGGCGAGCAGCTGCATCGTGCCGATGACGTTGATCTCCTTCTGCGTCATCCGGCCGCCGGTGTCCTTGGGGGTGGCGATGACGTTCATGTGCACGACGGTGTCGACCTTCGCCTGCGCCATGATCCGCCCGATCATCGGGTTGCGGATGTCGGCCCGGACGAACTCGGCGCGGCCGATCGAGTGCCGCGGTGGCACGACGTCGACGCCGAGGATGCGCTCGATGGCAGGGTCGGCCGAGAGGCGCCGCGCGTAGAGGCCGCCGAGGTACCGGGAGACTCCGGTCACCAGAACGACCTTGGCCATCGGCTCCTCCAGTCCTCGGGTCGGCGGTCAGCAGGGGTGCGACGGTCGGGCCCGGGCGCCGGGGCGCCGGCTCCCTCGTCCTTGGAAAGCCTACCCAGCACGCCCCCGTCCGCGCCGCGCGACGCGGTGTGGGTCTCGTCGCACGGGCGTGCCCTGCGAGCCGTCGCGCACGTCGAACACCCCCGGAGACGCGAACGACCCTCACCCGAGGTCGGGCGAGGGTCGACGGTGTCGCGGGCTGGGCCCGCGACGATGACTCCAGGAGGAGTCAGGTCACTTCTTGTTACGACGCTGGTGACGCGTCTTGCGCAGCAGCTTGCGGTGCTTCTTCTTCGCCATCCGCTTGCGGCGCTTCTTGATGACAGAGCCCATGGTTGTCCTTGTCGTGCGACTGGATTGCTGACGAACGTGTCGACCTGCGTCGACACACCGTCAAGTGCAGTGCAGTCGATGTGTCACGAGCCGAACAGGCTTCACAGCCTAGCGTGTGCGTGGCGTCGAACCCAAAAGCAGTGCCCGACGGCCTCTGCGTGAGGTCGACTCGAACCTCGACGCGACCTCGCCGCCAGGCCCGCGACGCACCCGGCTGGGACGACAAGAGGGCGGTCCGGGCCGTGTGGCCCGGCCCGCCCTCTGGTGCGGTGTGACGCTGATGTCACGCGGTGTCGATGTACGACGTCTGCAGGTACTTGTGCACCGCATCCTCCGGAACCCGGAAGGAGCGGCCGACCCGGACGGCGGGGAGCTCCCCGCCGTGGACGAGCCGGTAGACCGTCATCTTGGACACGCGCATGATCGAGGCGACCTCGGCGACGGTCAGGAACCGCACCTCGGCGAGCTGGCGCTCATTCGACATGTGATACCCCGATCTTCTGTTGGGTGCATCCGCGCGTCGCCGGCTTCCCCTCCGGCGAAACTGCACGCAGGTGCAAGAAGCAACACTAGGGGCAGATGTGACTGGAGGGGAAGTGGACGGGGAAATCGGGCCGGGAAAGGCAAGGAGGCGCGCCGAGAGACTGCTGTGATTCCGGAGCTCGTCCGCGCCTCGGACGACCCCGGCCCTAGGGCTCGAGACGGTGCAGGTCGCGCGGGAACAGCGTCACCTCGCGGACGTTCTCGGCCCCGGTCAGGCGCGCGACCCAACGCTCCAGGCCGATCGCGAAACCGCCGTGCGGAGGCATCCCGTGCGCGAAGGCGTCGAGGTAGCCGGCGAGGACCGACGCGTCGGTGCCGGTGCGCGCGAGCGCTGCCGCGTAGTCCGACGGTCGGTGCAGCCGTTGCCCGCCGGTCGTCAGCTCGAGGCCGCGGAAGAGCAGGTCGAAGCTGTTGCTCCACCGCTCGTCGCCCGGCTGCGGGTGGGTGTAGAACGGCCGCTTGGCCATGGGATACCCCTCCACGGCAAGGAAGTCCGAACCGTGCTCGGTCAGCGCCCACTCCCCCAGGGCGCGCTCGTGCGCGGGGCTGAGGTCGGGCTCGTCCGGGTCCGCTCCGACGAGGCCCAGCGCGTCGCTGAAGTGGATCACCGGGATCTGCTCCGGCACGACGGGCAGCTCGATGCCGAGCGTCGCGACGGCCTCGGACGCGCCCTCCCGGACCGCCTCGACCATCCCGGCCACCGCCTCACGCAGCACCGCGAGCACGTCGCGGTGGTCGCGGACGAAGCCGAGCTCGGCGTCGAGCGAGGTGTACTGCGCGAGGTGGCGGACCGTGTCGTGGGGTTCGGCCCGGAACACCGGACCCACCTCGAAGACCCGCTCGAACACGCCCACGAGCATCTGCTTGTACAGCTGCGGGCTCTGTGCCAGGTAGGCCGTGCGCCCGAAGTAGTCGACGGTGAAGACGTTGGCCCCGGACTCCGTGGCGGTGCCGACGAGCTTCGGCGTGGCGATCTCGGTGAACTCGAGTTCGCCCAGCGCAGAACGGAACCCACGCATCGACGCCGAGGCGATGGCCCAGGCGGCGCGGTGGCGCGGGTGCCGCAGCGTCACCGCCGCGTGGTCCAGGAGCGTCGGCAGGCCGCCCCCGAAGCTCGGGCGCCACAGCTCGACGGGCGGCGCCTGCGCCGGCTCGGTCAGGGCCTCCAGCACCGGCTCGACGAGCTCGGCCCCGCCGGGCGCGGACGGGTTGAGACTGACACGTCCGGTGACACGCACCGTCGTCTCCTCGGGCACCGACGCGAGGGCCGCGAGGGCCTCGGGCTCGCGCACGACGACCTGGGCCAGGCCGGAGCGGTCGCGCACGACGAGGAAGCTGACACTGGCGAGGACGCGCCGCCGGTGCACCCAGCCCATGAGGACGGCCGCACCGCCGTCGCCGACGGTGGCGAGGTCGCGCGCCAGGACGCGGGCGGGGCCGGCTGGGCCGCCAGCTCCTTCGGGAGTGGGTGTCACATGGGTCGTGACGGTCGATGGGGTCGGTTGCATTCCGTTCACCTCCGGTGGGTTCGTGCCCCGGAGGTGTGGGCGATGGGGAATGTCGCTGTGCCACCACACCTTCGCCACCGCGGAAGTGCGGTGGCCTCTTGTCGTGCTCGGCTCAGGATCGTCAGGCCCGTCGTCGCCGTGCGGCCAAGGCTAGGCGCTCAGACTGTTGTGGACCAACCGATTTCGGCCACGAGCGCCGGGGCACACGCCGGGCGAAGCAGGCGCCAAGGACACGCCGTGGCGCCGGCGTCGCCTGGACGCAGCGCAGCGAGCGAGGAACGAGCGAGCGCAGCGGAGGAAGGCGACGCCTGAAGGGCGCCGCGGCACGCGCCGCAGCGAAGCGAGGCGCCAACAACAGGAACGAGCGAGCGCAGCGGAGGAAGGCGACGCCTGAAGGGCGCCACGGCACGAGCCGGGCGAAGCAGGCGCCAAGAGTTCAGTCGAAGTGGATGTCGAGCCCGTGGTGCGGGAAGACGGCCGACCTCGTGGCCATGACCGCACGGTCGACCTCGCTGGCCGGGTCGTAGCCCATCTCCCAGGACCGCCACCACAGCGGGCCGTCCTCGGCGGTGAGGTCGCCCATCCGTCTCGGGCCGGGCCGTCCGAACACCTGCTCGACATGGTCGCGCCAGTCCTGCGGCACCTCGACGGAGGTCTTGATCGGGGCGTGGGCGGCGATCGCCGTCAGGTGCGTCCAGGTGCGCGGTACGACGTCGACCACCTCGTACCCGCCGCCGCCGAGCGCCACCCAGCGCCCTTCGCACACGTCGTGCGCGAGGCGGTGGAACGCGTCGGCCGCGGCGCGCTGGGCATCGACGGTGACGGCGAAGTGCGCGAGGGGGTCCTCGGCGTGGGTGTCGCAGCCGTGCTGGGTGACGAGGACGTCGGGCTTGAAGGAGCGCACGACCGCCGGGACGACGGCGTGGATGGCGCGCAGCCAGCCGGCGTCGGTGAGTCCGGGTGGGAGCGCGAGGTTGACCGCGGTGCCCTCGGCGCCCTTGCCACCGATGTCGCTCGGCCAGCCGGTGCCGGGGAAGAGCGCCCGGCCGGACTCGTGCACGGAGATCGTCAGCACCCGCGGGTCGTCCCAGAAGATCCGCTCGACGCCGTCGCCGTGGTGCACGTCAATGTCGACGTACGCGACGCGCTCGGCCCCGTGGTCGAGCAGCCACCGGATGCCGACGGCGATGTCGTTGTACACGCAGAACCCGCTCGCGGCACCCGGCATCGCGTGGTGCAGGCCGCCGGTGAAGTTCACGGCGTGCTCGGCCGCGCCCTCCCAGACGGCACGGGCGCTGTCGACGGTGCCGGAGACGACGCGGGCGCTCGCCTCGTGCATCCCGCGGAAGGCCGGGTCGTCCTCGGTGCCGAGGCCGTAGGACCCGTCGGCCGACGCCGGGTCCGCCGACGCTGCCTTGACGGCGGCGACGTAGTCGGCGTCGTGGACCGTCTCCAGGAGCGCGTCGGCCGCCGCATCGGCGCCGACGACCTCGACGCCCGGCTCGTCGAGGACCCCGAGGGCCTCGCAGAGCCGCGCCGTCAGGTCGAGCCGGACGGGCGCCATGGGATGGGTCGGCCCGAAGTCGTACCGCGTGAACGAGGAGTCCCAGACGACCCGAGCCTGACTTGGCATGATTGAGACGCTATCGCGTCCGAGGAGGCGCGAGCCCCGCGAAAGAGGTATCTCACATGGCCCGCAACCGCCTGTTCGACGACGACGTCCTCGTCATCGGACTCGGACGTTTCGGCTCCGCCGTCGCCCTCGAGCTGACGCGTCTCGGCCACCGGGTCATCGCCGTCGAGCGCGACAACGGCATCGCCGAGTCGTACGTCAACAAGGTGGCCAAGGTCGTGCACGCCGACATGGCGCACTCCTCGGCCCTGGAGATGATCCGCGACGCGAGCCCGAAGATCGCCATCGTCGGCATCGGCTCCTCGGTCGAGTCCTCGGTGCTGGCGGCCGCCAACCTCGTCGACGCCGGGGTGCCCTCGATCTGGGCGAAGGCGCTCTCGCCCGAGCACAAGCGGATCCTCGACCGCATCGGGGTGCACCACGTCATCTCGCCCGAGGCGGACTCGGGCCGACGCGTCGCGCACCTCGTCAACGGCAAGATGCTCGACTACATCGAGTTCGACGACGGGTTCGCCATCGTCAAGCTCAAGCCGCCGAGCGAGACCATCGGCTTCACGCTCGAGCAAAGCCAGGTGCGCCGCAAGTACGGCGTGACGATCGTCGGGGTCAAGGCCCCCGGCGAGGACTTCACGTACGCGGTGCCGCAGACGAAGATCTCCGCGCACCACATGCTCATCGTGAGCGGTCCGACCGAGCTCATCGAGCGTTTCGCCGCGCGCCCGTGAGCGCCCGCCGCGTCGACCGGGCGTCGAGCGACAGCTCGCCGGCACCCGCGACGCCGACCGGTCCGTGGCTGGTCGTCGGCGCCGGACGGTTCGCCTCCGAGCTGGGGATGCTCGCGGCCCTCGGGGTGGGCGGCTGGACGGCGGGCACGAGGACCGGCGCGGTGCTCGGCGTGGTCCTCGCGGTCGCGTTGCCGGTGCTGGCCGCCGTGGTGTGGGGCCGGTGGGTGGCCCCGCGGGCGGGGCACCGACTCGAGGACCTGGCCCGCCTGGGTGTCGAGCTCGTGCTGTTCGCGGCGGCCGCGGGCGGCCTGTTGCTCGCCGGTCACCCGGGCTGGGCGCTGACGCTCGCGCTCCTGTGGGCGGCGACCGCACCGTTCGGGCGCCGTTCGACGCCGTCCTGACCCCGCGCCGTCATCCCGACGACGGACTTAGAGGTGCAGGGCGGGGCTGCGGTCGGCCCCGAGCGGAAGGACCATGGCGATCTCCTCCTCGCCGTCCTCCTCGCTGACGACGCCCATCGGCCGGCGGTAGTCGGTGGGGCGGAAGCCCATGCCGCTCGCGAAGGCGACGGCGCGGCCGTTCTCGGTGCCGACCCAGTAGACGAGGTGGGTCTGGCCGCGCTCGGTGGCGAGGCGCGCGCCCTCCTTGACGAGCGTCGTGGCGACGCCCGAGCCACGGGCGTCGGGGTGCACCCACAGGCCGAACAGCTCTCCGGCAGAGCCGTCCTCGCCGCCCTTGGCAGTGCCGACGCTGACGACACCGACCGCTTCGCCCCCGCGTTCGGCCACGAGCCGCGCCGAGCGTCGCATGCGCTCGCGCCAGAGATCCTCGCCGTAGGCCTCCTCCTCGCCGATCGAGGCCGCGAACGCCTCGGGCGACTCGCGAAGGGCGGCGAGCCGGACCGATCGGTAGGCCTGCCAGTCGTCCTCGCCCAGGGGGCGCACGGTGATCTCGGTCATGGAGCAACCTTCGCACGAAGCCCCGAGGGCGCGCACCCGCGGAGGCGTGAACATTTGCCTCACGGGCAGGCACCCGCTCCCGGATGCGTCGACCGACCGCGACGGCGTCGGTTGCCGCCCACGTCGGCGTGGCGCAGCCACCCGCGTCAGGCGTCGGCGAGGCGCGCGACCATCTCGATCTCGTGCAGCTGCCCACTGCGGGGGTGCGGGTGCGTCGCACCGGTGACGGCGAAACCGCACCGCTCGTAGAGCGCCCGAGCAGCCGGGTTGTTGCTCGTCACCTCGAGGACCACCTCGGACTTGCCGCGTCGTCGGGCCTCGTCGAGAACGGCGTGAACGAGGGCCTCGCCCACACCGCGCCCTCGGGCACGGGGCGCGACGTACATGCCGAAAAGTGTTGCGACGGTGGCTCTTTCGGGCTCCCAGTGTGAACCGAGCCCGGCGCTGCCGAGCACGCCCGATGCGTCGCGGGCCTGCACGAGCCACGCACCCTCGATCCGCTCGCGCCAGTCGGCCTCGTCGTAGACGGCCTCGTCGGCGTGGGTGAACCAGAAGGCGTCGGGCGCGGCGACCAGCATCTCGAGGCGGATGTCGCGGTGGCTCTCCCAGTCGTCCGGGCCGACCGTGTGCAGGTGCATGGCCGGGTGGCCGCCGCCCGTTGCGCCCGATGCGCCCGATGCGCCCGGTCCGCCCGATGCGCCCGGTCCGCCCGATGCGCCCGGTGCGCTCGGTCCGCCCGGCCCGCTCGTGCCGTCCATGTGACCAGCGTCCTCTCAGCCCTGGCCGGAGGCCAGCTCCTTGCTCCGGGCCGCCGCGGCCTCCATCGCCGTGACGAACGCGGCGCGCACCTTGTGGTCGTCGAGCTGGCGCAGCGCCGCGACCGTCGTGCCGCCGGGCGAGCTGACCTGCTCGCGCAGCACCGTCGGGTGCTCGCGGGTCTCCTTGAGCATCGTCGCGGCGCCGTACAGCGTCTGGACGACGAGGTCGGTGGACGTGGCGCGTGGCAGGCCGAGCACGACGCCGGCCTCGATCATCGCCTCGACGACATAGAAGATGTACGCCGGGCCCGACCCCGAGATCGCGGTGACGGCATCGAGGTGCTTCTCGGCCAGCCGCACGACCTTGCCGCACGAGGACAGCAGCGCCTCCGCCTCGGCCAGGTGGTCGTCGGTGCAGTGGCTGCCGGGCGCGATGCCGGCCATCCCCTCGTCGACGAGTGCCGGCGTGTTGGGCATGACGCGCACGACCGAGGTGCCCTCGGGCAGGCGCGACTCGAGGTACTCGGTCGTGATGCCGGCCGCGAGCGACACGACGACGTTGCCCGGCGCCACGTGGTCGTGGATCTCGTCGAGCAGCCCCGCCATGTCCTGCGGCTTGACGCAGAGCACGAGGGTGTCCGCGGCGTCGGCGGCGTCGGCGTTCGACAGGGCGCGGACGCCGTAGCGCCCGGCGAGCGCGTCGACCTTCTCCGGCGTGCGGCCGGTGACGACGAGGTCGGCGGCCGGGCGGCCCGAGCGGATGAGCCCGGACACGAGCGTCTCGCCCATGACACCGGCTCCGAAGATCGCGGTCGTCGTCATCGTGGCCTCCTCAGCCGGGGGTCGGGCGGGGATCGGTGCGGTGGCGCCGGAGGTTCAGCCCTTGGTGGCGACGCCGCGCAGGAAGAACATGACGTTGGCGGGGCGCTCGGCCATCCGCCGCATCAGGTAGCCGTACCACTCCTGGCCGTACGGGATGTAGACGCGCATCTGGTCGCCGCGGTCGGCGATGCGGCGCTGCTCCTCGGGGCGGATGCCGTAGAGCATCTGGTACTCGAACGACCTCGGGTCGCGGCCCGCCTGGCCCGCGAGCGCCCCGGCGATCTCGATGAGGCGCGGGTCGTGCGAGGCGACCATCGGGTAGCCCTCGCCCTTCATGAGCACCTTGAGGCAGCGCACGTACGACTTGTCGACGTCGGCGCTGGACTGGAAGGCCACCGACTCGGGCTCCTTGTACGCGCCCTTGCAGAGCCGGACGCGCGAGCCGGCGTGGGCGAGGTCGCGGCAGTCGGCCTCGGTCCGGTAGAGGTAAGCCTGCAGCACCGCGCCGACGCTCGGGAAGTCGGCGCGCAGCTCGCGCAGCGACTCGAGGGTGCGGTCGGTGGTCGTGTGGTCCTCCATGTCGAGGGTGACCGTCGTGCCGGCCTTCTCGGCCGCCGCGCAGATCTCGCGGGCGTGGTCGAGGGCGATCTTGTCGCCGTCGCCGGGCAGGGCCTGGCCGAGGGCGCTCAGCTTGAGCGAGACCTCGACGGCGCCGCCGTGGGTCAGGCCCTGGTCGGACAGGCCCGTGAGGAGCCCGACGTACGCGTCGCGGGTGTGCTCGGCCTGGGCGAGCTCGAGGCAGTCCTCGCCGAGGTAGTCGATGGTCGCGAGCCGCCCGGAGGCGGTGATCTCGGCGGCCGCACCGACGACGTCGGCGCGGTCGGTGCCGGGCACGAAGCGCTTGACGACCGAGCGGGACACGGGCGCCTTCTCGATGACGTCTCGGATCTTCTCCTGCTTGGACAGCTGCAGGAGGGAGTTGCGCAGCAGGTCGCTGGCGTCCACGGCGGGCCTCCGGGGTTTCTCGGGCGGTACGGACGGGCGGCGGTGGCCGTCCCTCGGGCGAAATCTACCGCCGCAGGCCGGGTGCCCCGTCCACGCCCGCCGCCGGACGCCGTCGCCGGCCGCCGCGGGAGCGCCCCGGTGCGGCAGACTCAGGGCCGTGAGCGAGCACTCCCCCGACGCGTCCGAGCCGTCGAGCCCCGCCTCGGCCCTGGCCTCCGGGCTGAGCCTCGAGGACCTCGGCGACGGCCTCGGAACCGCCTCGACCGTGCTGCGCGGCAACGCCGGCTCGGCCGGCCTTCACGCGTCGGTGCCCACGTGCCCCGGCTGGACGGTGCTCGACCTCGTGGCCCACCAGGGCATGGTGCACCGCTGGGCCACGAGCCACGTGCGCGGCGCCCCGGTGCCGGACCCGGAGCGGTTCGAGGCCGAGGGTCGGGCCGCGGCCGACGTGCTCGAGTGGTTCGACGAGGGCGCCACCGGCCTGCTGCAGGCCCTGTCCGACGCGCCCGACGACCTCGACGCGCTCACCTTCCTGCACGAATCGCCCACGCCCCGCGTCTTCTGGACGCGGCGGCAGTGCTTCGAGACGTCGGTCCACGCCGTCGACGCCATGACGGCCCGCCTCGGCCGGGCGCCTCGCCCCGACGAGACGTGGCTGCGCCCACGCCTGGCCGCCGACGGCATCGACGAGCTGCTCATCGGCTTCGTGCCGCGGCGCAAGCAGGGCGCCCAGCCCGACCGTCCCACACGGCTGCTCGTGCGACCCGCCGACGCATCCCTCGCCTGGCTGCTCGACCTCGCCCCCGACCGCCCGGCGACGACGACCCGGCTCACCGACGTCGACTCGCTCGACACCGACGCCGACGTGGCCTGGACCGGCGGCGCGGTCGAGCTGTTCCTGCGGCTGTGGAGCCGCACGGACGCCGAGCCCGTCGACGCGCTGGAGCGCTGGTGGCGTGACACGGTGTCGGTGACGTGGTGAGCGTGAGGAGGGGCCCGATGCCTGAGGCAGGACTCGGCCGCGCAGTGCAGTCGGCGATCTACCGGGCGGGCGCCTTCGGGCGGCGGCCCGAGGTCCCCACCGACGGCACGCAGCTGGAGGAGGCCGCCCGACGCGTCATGTCGAGGCGCGGGTTCGCTTATGTCGCAGGGTCGGCCGGGTCAGAGGCCACCGCGCGCGCCAACCGCGCGGCCTTCGACCGGTGGCAGGTGGTGCCCCGCATGCTCGCCGACACCCGGCAGCGCGACCAGTCGGTCGAGCTGTTCGGACGTCGCCACCCCTCGCCGTTCCTCGTCTCCCCCATCGGCGTCCTGTCGATGGCGCACGCCGACGCCGACCTCGCCGTGGCCCGGGGTGCGCGGGAGGAGGGCGTGACGCCGGTGCTGAGCACCCAGGCGTCGGTGCCGATGGAGGACGTCGCCCGCGAGCTCGGTGGGACGGGCCACTGGTACCAGCTGTACTGGAGCAGCGACGACGACCTCGTCGAGAGCCTCGTGTCACGCGCCGAGGCCTGCGGCAGCGAGGCCCTCGTCGTCACCCTCGACACCGCCTACCTCGGCTGGCGCCCGCGCGACCTCGACCTCGGACACCTGCCGTTCGCACGGGGCGAGGGCATCGCCCAGTACACGTCGGACCCGGTCTTCCGTCGGCTCGTCTCCGAACGCGTCGCTGCTACGAAATCCGCTGGCGCACAGGACCGCCCGCGCCCCACACCTGCCGCAGTCTCGACGCTGCTGTCGATGAGCCGCAACCACCCGGGCGACACGCGTCGCAACCTCACGTCGGCCGAGCCGCGTGCCGCGGTCGAGGTGTTCCTCGACGTCTTCAGCCGGCCGTCACTGACGTGGGGGGACCTGCCCCGGCTGCGCGCGCTGACGACGATGCCCGTCGTGCTCAAGGGTGTGCTGCACCCCGAGGACGCCCTGCGCGCCGTGGACGCCGGGGTCGACGGCCTCTGGGTGTCCAACCACGGCGGCCGGCAGGTCGACCGGTCGGTGGCGGCACTCGACGCCCTGCCGGGCGTCGTCGACGCGGTCCGCGGCGCCGGGTCCGCGATGCCCATCGTCTTCGACAGCGGGATCCGTTGCGGTGCAGACGCCTTCGTCGCCCTGGCACTGGGAGCCAGCGCGGTCGGCGTCGGCCGTCCGCACGTGTACGGGCTGGCACTGGCGGGCGCGGCCGGCGTCGCCGAGGTGCTGCGCAACCTGCGCGCCGAGCTCGACCTCCAGCTCGCCCTGACCGGGCGGACGTCGGTCGCCGGGCTCACGCCCGACGACCTCGTCGCCGCCCGCGGACCCGCCTAGAGGCGGACCCCGGTGTAGCTCGTCGCGGTACGCAGGTCGATGGTCGGCGTCGGGTCGCCGCCGACCTCCCACCAGGTCTCCTTCGTGCCACCTCCCTTGGTGCTCCAGCACTGGCCCCAGACGTTCTGCGGCGGGGCGTCGGCGAAGGTGCAGGCGGTGTAGACGCCCGGCGGGACGTGCACGGTGAAGGCACCGCCGTCGACCCCCGGGTCGGCGGCCGCGTCGGCGACGGGCAGGTCCTCGGCGTCGCCGAGGTTCTGGCAGCAGAGGGCGACGACGCCCTGGTTGCCCGCCGACACGGTGCCCGAGATGGTGCGGCTGCCGACGACGACGTCGGCGCGCACGTAACGGTCGGCGTAACCGCCGGCCGCCGACTCCGGCATGACCCAGTAGTGAACGGGCGCGGTGCTGCAGCCCGTCGTGCGGTACGACGCGCCGCACACCTGCGCGGGCAGGGTCGTGTCGACGTACGACTGGGCCGACCCGTTCAGCACGACGACGGAGCCGCCGGAGGTGGTGGGGGCGACGTTGCGCACGATCCGCACCGCCTTGAGCGGGCCGGTGGGGTTGCGCCAGGTGAGGCGCACCTGCGGCCCGGTCGGGCTGTAGGACGGGCCGCTCACCGAGGCCGCGCCCGCGAGCGCCGTCACGACGTCGGGGCGCGTCACGACGGTGACCGTACGTCGCGCGGAGTACTGGCCGTTCGCCTTGACCCAGACCGCCAGCGTGTAGGCGACGTTCGGGGTGAGGGCCGGGTCGAGCGTCGTGCGAGCGGTCCGCCCGGTGACCGGCACGGCGTAGCCGGCCGTCGGCGAGGCGGCCGGCGTGGAGCCGCGCGTCAGGCGCACGACCCCACCCCCGCCGGGGCTGTAGTAGGCCGCCGGAACGACATAGCTGATGGTGATCCGATGGGCCGTTCGCTCGGTGACGGTGATGTTCGAGACCGGCGGTGGCGCGGTGGCGGCGCTGCTCCCGGGGGCGGGAACGACGAGCGCTGCCACGGCGACCAGCAGCGTCGTCAGGACGGGCAGGGCCCGTCGGCGGATGGGTGGAGTGCTGCGGGTGTGCATGGCGAGTTGGTCCCCTGTCCCTGTAGGTGTGCCGACAGTGTGGCGCACGCGGGACACCGCGCTCGTCCGACCACGCGGTGAAACCGCTCGACGCCACTGCGCCTCGTCACGCAGGATCGGGGCATGCCTGCGCTGGACCACCTGACGAAGGACGCCTTCCCCAAGTCGTCGAAGTACGACGCCATGTGGCTCGTCGACCTCGACATGGGACCGCATCCGCTGTGGCTGCTCGAGGACCTCGCGGCCGACCTCGACCTGCGCCCGGGCATGCGCGTGCTCGACCTCGGGTCCGGTCTAGGGGCCACCTCCGTGTTCCTCGCCAAGGAGTACGGCGTCCAGGTCGTGGCCGCCGACCTCTGGGTCGACCCGAGCGAGGCCGGCGCTGTCTTCGACAAGGAGGGCGTGGCCGACCGCGTCCTGCCGGTCCGCGTCGACGCCCACCAGCTGCCCTTCGGCCGGGGCGCCTTCGACGCCATCGTCAGCATCGACGCGTGGGAGTACTTCGGCACCGGCGACCACTACCCGCCCTACGTCGCCAAGTTCCTGCGTCCGGGTGGTCAGCTCGGGGTGGCGACACCGGCGCTCACCGCCGAGGTGCGCGAGCTCGGCGAGATCCCCGACCACCTCGACAAGGTCGTGGGCGCCGAGACCGCTGCGTGGCACACCGCCGAGTGGCTGCGCAGCCAGTGGGACTTCGGCCGTGCGTTCGCCTCGGTCACGGCACGCAGCCAGCCGGAGGGCTGCGCCAACTGGCTGCTGTGGGAGCGGGCGGTCAACGAGCTGAAGGGCCAGGCCACCTCGCCCGTGCAGCAGATGCTCGAGGCCGACGGCGGCGCCTTCGTCACGTTCGCGCTCGTCACCGGGAGGGTCGCATGAGCAGCACCGGAGCACCGGGCCCCGACGCCACGCGCGCCGACGCCACCGGCCCCGACGCCACGCGCGTCACCGAGGCCGACCTCGCGCACCTGCGCCGGGCCGTCGAGCTGGCCCGCCTCGCCCTCGAGCGCGGCGACGAGCCGTTCGGCTCGGTCCTCGTGTCCGAGGACGGCGAGGTGCTCTTCGAGGACCACAACCACGTCGTCGAGATGGACGAGACGCAGCACCCCGAGCTCGCCATCGCTCGCTGGGCCGGTGCCCGGCTCACCGCGCCGGAGCGGGCCGCCGCGACCGTCTACACCTCGGGCGAGCACTGCGCCATGTGCTCGGCGGCCCACGGGTGGGTGGGTCTGGGGCGGATCGTCTACGCGGTGAGCAGCGAGCAGCTCGGGCGGTGGCGGGCGTCGTGGGGTGCACCGCCCTCACCGGTGCGCGCCCTCGCCATCACCGACGTCGTGCCGGACGCCGTCGTCGCCGGCCCGGCGCCCGAGCTCGAGGACGAGGTGCGCGACCTGCACGAGCGCTTCGCCCGCCGGCACCCTCCCGCCTGACGCGTCCGGGCCCCGAGGCCCCGACCGACACGTCGACCCCGCGCCTCCGCCACTGAGCCCAGCGACGAAACCGCGCCACGGCGCACGTCCAGTCACCCACGCGGCCCGATTCGCGACGAGACCGCGCCGCGGCGCACTTCCCGTCGCTGACGCAGCGGGATCGGCGAGGAAACCGCGCCGTGGCGCACCTTCGGCGGCTGTGGAGAACCCGGGCGGAGTGGATGCACCCGAGGGCAGTCTGAGTGTCATGGCAGAGCCGCACGACCGACCGATGCCGATCCGCCGACCGGATGCCTTGGCGTCCGGTCTGACGGATGCGGGGCTCCGGCGGACCCACCGGGCGATGTTCCGCGGAGTCCACCTCGAGCGCGGCGTCACGCCGACTCTCCAAGCGCGGATCCAGGCCGCCCTCGCGGTCGTCACCCCGGGCAGCTACGTCTCCACCACACCGCCGCACTTCTCTGGGGCGGCGTCGTACCTGACGATCCCGACATCCACGTGTGCAGTCCCCGAAACCGCTCCCGACGCGTCGGCATCGCCGCCCACCGGACGAAGGCCGGGCACCACGTCGTCGCCTTTCGCGGCTTCCGGGCCACCAGCCCGGCCCAGACGTTCCTGGATCTGGCTCAGTGCCTGGGCCTGGTCGACCTCGTCGTGCTCGGGGACTCCCTCGTCCGAGCCGGACGCACCAGCGGGCGGGCGCTGGTCGAGAGCGCGCGACACCTGGGTGGGCCACATTCGCGGCTGGCGCGCCGAGCCGCCTCCCTCGTCCGCGATCGCGTGGACTCCCCCATGGAGTCGCGGGTCCGGCTGCTCATGGTGCTGGCCGGGCTGCCCGAGCCGGAGGTCGACCACCGGGTGTTCGACGCGGAGGGTCGCCTCCTCAGGCGGTACGACCTGTCCTACCTGCCGTTTCGGCTCATCATCGAGTACGACGGGCGCCAGCACGCGGAGTCCGACGAGCAGTGGCTCGGCGACATCGGGCGCGACGAAGTCCTCGACGACGAACGCATCCGACGGCTGGTCATCGTGTCCCGGGACATCTACTCGACCCCGGCTCGCACCCTGGGCCGCATCGTCAAGGCCATGCGCTCCGTCGAGATGCCGGTGCCACCGCTTCGAGACGACTGGCGTCGGCACTTCCCGAGTCGGCTTGGCGACCTCGCCGTGCCTGCCTGACCCGCGACCCACAGAACCTGCGGCCTGAAACCGCGCCGTGGCGCGGTTTCAGTCGCAACGCGGCCTCCCAGACCGACGAAACTGCGCCACGGCGCGGTTGCCGGTCGCGGCCGACGGGAAAGGGTTGGGGTGGGCGAGGGTTATGCCCACGGCGAACAGAGGCCGAACCTGAGCGCAGCCGACTCAGGATGGGGAACAGGACGCGCCCGGCTCGCGTTGGTCGGGTTGTGCTCACCCACAGTGCGCACGGATAGCATCGAGATGTCTCTCGATCAGTCAGGAGAAGAACATGTTCGAACGGTTCACCGACAGGGCCCGGAGGGTGGTTGTCCTCGCGCAGGAGGAAGCACGCCTGCTCAACCACAACTACATCGGGACCGAGCACATCCTCCTGGGTCTGATCCACGAAGGCGAAGGCGTCGCCGCGAAGGCCCTCGAGTCGCTCGACATCTCGCTCGAAGCGGTCCGGGCCCAGGTCCAGGAGATCATCGGCCAGGGGCAGCAGGCCCCCACCGGCCACATTCCCTTCACGCCCCGCGCCAAGAAGGTCCTCGAGTACTCGCTGCGCGAGGCGCTGCAGCTCGGCCACAGCTACATCGGCACCGAGCACATCCTCCTCGGCCTCATCCGTGAGGGCGAGGGCGTCGCCGCGCAGGTGCTCGTCAAGCTCGGCGCCGAGCTGAACAAGGTGCGCCAGCAGGTCATCCAGCTCCTGTCGGGCTACCAGGGTGGCCAGGGCAGCGAGAAGGCCGGCGCCGGCGTGGGCCAGGCCCAGGGCGAGGGCACCCCGGCGGGGTCGCTCGTGCTCGACCAGTTCGGCCGCAACCTCACGCAGGCCGCCCGCGAGGGCAAGCTCGACCCGGTCATCGGGCGCGAGAAGGAGATCGAGCGGGTCATGCAGGTGCTGTCCCGCCGCACCAAGAACAACCCCGTCCTCATCGGCGAGCCCGGCGTCGGCAAGACCGCCGTCGTCGAGGGCCTGGCCCAGGACATCGTCAAGGGCGAGGTGCCCGAGACGCTCAAGGACAAGCAGCTCTACACCCTCGACCTCGGCTCGCTCGTGGCCGGCAGCCGCTACCGCGGTGACTTCGAGGAGCGGCTGAAGAAGGTCCTCAAGGAGATTCGCACCCGCGGCGACATCATCATCTTCATCGACGAGATCCACACCCTCGTCGGTGCCGGTGCCGCCGAGGGCGCCATCGACGCGGCGAGCATCCTCAAGCCGATGCTGGCCCGCGGCGAGCTGCAGACGATCGGCGCGACGACGCTCGACGAGTACCGCAAGCACATCGAGAAGGACTCGGCCCTCGAGCGGCGCTTCCAGCCGATCCAGGTGCAGGAGCCGACGCTGCCGCACGCCATCGAGATCCTCAAGGGCCTGCGCGACCGCTACGAGGCGCACCACCGGGTCACGATCACCGACGGCGCGCTCGTCGCCGCGGCCAACATGGCCGACCGGTACATCAACGACCGCTTCCTCCCGGACAAGGCGATCGACCTCATCGACGAGGCGGGCGCGCGACTGCGCATCCGCCGGATGACGGCACCGCCGGACCTGCGCGACTTCGACGAGAAGATCGCCGCGCTGGTCCGCGAGAAGGAGTCGGCCATCGACGGCCAGGACTTCGAGCGCGCGGCCCGCGTCCGCGACGACGAGAAGCGCCTGCGCCAGGAGAAGGCCGAGCGCGAGGCGCAGTGGAAGTCCGGCGACATGGACGTCGTGGCCGAGGTCGACGAGGAGCTCATCGCCGAGGTCCTGGCGGCCAGCACCGGCATCCCGGTGTTCAAGCTGACCGAGGAGGAGTCGAGCCGACTGCTCCACATGGAGGACGAGCTGCACAAGCGCATCGTCGGCATGGACGACGCCGTCAAGGCGCTGAGCCAGGCGATCCGCCGCACCCGTGCCGGCCTGAAGGACCCGCGTCGTCCCGGTGGCTCGTTCATCTTCGCCGGCCCCACCGGCGTCGGTAAGACCGAGCTGGCCAAGACGCTCGCCGAGTTCCTCTTCGGCAGCGAGGACGCGCTGATCCAGCTCGACATGTCCGAGTACTCTGAGAAGCACACGGTGAGCCGCCTGTTCGGCTCGCCTCCCGGCTACGTCGGCTACGAGGAGGGCGGCCAGCTCACCGAGAAGGTGCGCCGCAAGCCGTTCTCCGTCGTGCTCTTCGACGAGGTCGAGAAGGCCCACCCGGAGATCTTCAACTCGCTGCTGCAGGTGCTCGAGGACGGCCGCCTCACCGACTCCCAGGGTCGGATGGTCGACTTCAAGAACACCGTCATCATCATGACGACCAACCTCGGCACGCGAGACATCTCCAAGGCCAACATGGGCTTCTCGGCCGGGCCCGACAGCCGTTCGGACTACGAGCGGATGAAGGCGAAGGTCACCGACGAGCTCAAGCAGCACTTCCGGCCCGAGTTCCTCAACCGCGTCGACGACACCATCGTGTTCCCGCACCTCAACAGGGACGAGATCACGCAGATCGTCGACCTCGAGATCGCCAAGCTCGACAAGCGGCTCAAGGACAAGGACATGGGCATCGAGCTCACGCCCGCGGCCAAGGACCTGCTCGCCAAGAAGGGCTACGACCCCGTGCTCGGTGCGCGCCCGCTGCGTCGCACCATCCAGCGCGAGATCGAGGACGCCCTCTCGGAGAAGATCCTCTACGCCGAGTTCACGTCCGGGCAGTACATCAAGGTCGACACCGAGGGCGAGGGCAAGGAGGAGACGTTCACCTTCTCCGACATGGCCCACCCCGACGCGTCGCACCGCCCGGCCGACGACCTCCCGGCCCTGCCCGAGGGCGCGGCCCTCGACGAGGCCCTGGGCGTCAACGTGACGGCCGGCCCGTCGGTGCCCGACGACACCGTCTACCCCGACCACGGGGTGGCCGGCGGCGAGCGCTGACCGACGCCACGAGCCGCGCCACGCGGTAGACAGCACGGCCGAAGGGGCCGGGGACACGTTCCCCGGCCCCTCCGCCATCCCCCGACGCACTGGTCATCGCGCTGATGACGGCGTCCTCGTCCTGCCGTTCTCCGGCCACCTCGACAGCACGCTCGTCGTGCGGTTCGTCGTGACGTCGGTGCTGGCCGGAGCCGTCGTGCCGGCTTCGGTGCTGGCGTCGCGTTCCCCCGCGCGGACGGCCTCCCGCGTCGCGTGAACCGGTCGTCTACGGTGGGGCGGTGACCTTCGTGCACCGCCCCGCCGCGCGCCGTCGAACCAGCACGCGCGTCGCCGTCGTGACCGCAGCGACCGTGGTGCTGCTGGCGTCGTGCACCTCGACGCCGACCGGCTCTCCCGCGTCGTCACCGGCCTCGACGCCGGGCTCCGCCACGTCGTCGGGCTCGGGCGGCGCGACGTCGGCCCCCGCCCGGAACGGCGGCATCACCGGGGCGCCGGCGCCGCTGGCCACGTTGGTGCAGCGGGTCTACGCCGGTGGCGACCTCGGCGCCGGCGCGAGCCCCAGCGCGAGGTCCGCGCTCGCGGCGCGCAAGCCCGCTGCACTGCCTGTCGGTGCCACGGCGTCCGTCGGCTCGTGGATGGGCACCCCCGTCGCCGTCGTCACCGCCGGCGACGACGTGACGCTCGCCGTCGGACCCACGTGGAAGGTCGTCGGCGGCTGGTGGCCCGGCCTCGGAGTCGACCGACCGTCCTTGGGCCCCAAGGGTCCCCGCTGGGTCCTTGCCATCGGGTCGGACGCACGCAAGGGCCAGCCGCTGGAGCGGACCCGGGCCGACGTGCTGCAGGTCATCGGCCAGGACGGCTCCGGCGGTGGTGGCGTCATGGGTATGGCCCGCGACCTCTGGGTGCCGCTGTCGACCGGCGGCAAGGGAAAGATCAACTCCGCCATGGTGTTCGGCGGCCCTTCCGCGCAGGTCACCACCGTCCGACGCGTCACCGGCCTCCCCGTGCAGGGCTATGTCGTCATCGGGTTCTCCGGCTTCAAGAAGGTCGTCGACGAGCAGGGCGGCATCCCCATCGTCATCCCGAAGACCGTCGTCGCCTCGCACGCCAAGAACATGGTCATCAAGGCCGGCACCCAGACACTCAGCGGCGCCGAGGCCCTGGCCTACGCCCGCGAGCGCAAGACCCTCCCCGACGGCGACTTCGGCCGCTCGCGCCACCAGGGCGAGGTCATCCTCGCGGCCGCGATCAAGGCGAAGCTGGCCGGGCCCATCGCCATCCCCAAGGCCCTGACGAGCTTCAGCAAGGTCGGCAGGAGCAACCTCGACGCCGAGCAGATCCTGACCTTCACCGCCGGCCTGCACACCCTCAACCCGCTCAAGGTCGGCCGTGGTGTCGCCAAGGGTGCCTTCGGGTGGGCCGGCCAGCAGTCCATCGTCGTGCTCGGTGCCGAGGCCCGACGCGTCTTCGCGCAGTTCCGCGACGGGAACCTCTCGTGAGCCGTGTGCCCGTGCTGCGCCGCGCGCGGACGGCCGACATCAGGGCCATCCGCGCGCTCGTCGCGCCGCTGGCCGAGCGACGGGTCCTCGTGAGCAAGGAGGCGGTCACCTACTACGAGTCGGTGCAGGAGTTCCGGGTGGCCGAGGTCGACGGCCGCGTCGTCGGGTGCGGCGCGCTGCACGTCATGTGGGAGGACCTCGCCGAGATCCGCACCCTCGCCGTCGCCGACGACCAGCTCGGCACCGGGCTCGGCGGCCGGATCCTCGAGGAGCTCGTCGAGGTCGCCCGCGACCTCGGGGTGCGACGCCTCTTCTGCCTCACGTTCGAGACGCAGTTCTTCGAGCGGCACGGGTTCGCCGCGATCGAGGGCCAGGCCGTGTCGCACGCCGTCTACGCCGAGCTGCTGCGCTCCTACGACGAGGGCGTCGCGGAGTTCCTCGACCTCGAGCGGGTCAAGCCGAACACCCTCGGCAACACCCGGATGCTCCGGACCCTCTGAGGTCCCTTCCGGTTCGACGCCCGGCGGTCAGGTGCGGCCGGAGGCGGCGTAGAGGCGGCGGACGACGTCCTCGATGTCCGGCTCCTCGATCGCCAGGTCGCGGACGTCGTGGCGCGCGGACACGTGCGCGAGCACCGCGGCCGCCGTCGTCGTGGCCGGGTCGAAGGACAGCCGCTGGCGCAGGCCCTCGGACTCGCTGGCGACGAGCGTCGCGCCGGGCACGTCGGTGAGCTCGGGCGTCGGCTCGGCGAGGTCGAGGACGAGCAGCCGCTGGGCACCGACGGTGGCGGCGAGGCCGGGAAGGTCGCCGTCGAAGGCGAGCCGGCCGTGGTCGACGACGAGCACGCGGTCGCAGAGCCGCTCGATGTCGCCCATGTCGTGGGTCGTCAGCAGCAGCGTCGTGCCGCGCTCGCGCCGTTCGCCGACGAGGAACTCGCGCAGCCGCTGCTTCGAGAGCACGTCGAGCCCGATGGTCGGCTCGTCGAGCACGAGCAGGTCGGGTGAGTGCAGCAGGGCGGCCGCGATCTCGGCCCGCATCCGCTGGCCGAGCGACAGCGAGCGCACCGGGGTGCCGAGCTGCGGGCCCATCTCGAGCTGCTCGACGAGCAGGTCGGTGCGCGCCCGGGCGTGCGCGTCCTCGAGCCGGTGGATCGCGGCGAGGATCGTGAACGACTCGCGCAGCGGGAGGTCCCACCACAGCTGGGAGCGCTGGCCGAAGACGACACCGACGCGTCGGGCGACCTCGACGCGCTGGCGCGTCGGGTCGAAGCCGCACGTGCGCACGTGCCCGGACGTCGGCTTGAGGATGCCGGTGAGCATCTTGATCGTCGTCGACTTGCCGGCGCCGTTGGCGCCGATGTAGCCGACCGACTCACCCGCCTCGACGGTGAACGACATGTGGTCGACCGCACGGGTCCGCTTGAAGTCGCGCACGAGGTCGCGCGTCTGGATGATGCTCATCCGCCTGCTCCTTCGTAGTGCCGGGTGCCGACGCGCCAGCAGAGCGCCGCGAGGGTCCACGCGAACACCGCGGCCAGCGGCGTGCACCAGGCGAGCCACGTCGGCACGAGCGGGTCGCCCGGTAGGTCGAGGATCGCCACGGCCGGCACGTACGCGACGAAGGCCGTGGGCACGACGAACATCCAGAAGATACGCAACAGGTTCGGGAACACCTGCTGGCTCTGCTGCGCGGCGTAGGACCCGCCGTAGGTGAACGCGTTGGTGAACTCCGAGCCGTCGACGAGGAAGAACTGCAGCCCGCCCGCGGCCGTGAAGAGCGCCGAGAAGATCGCCGTCCCACTGACGACGGTGAGCACGAGCAGCGTGACGGTGGCCCACGACCACGAGACCGACGCCGTCGTCAGGGCGACGACGAGCGCCACGACCGCCACCGACATCCGCCCGACCCGGCGCAGCGACAGGTCGCTCGTCACGAGCTGGGCCAGCAGCGGCAGCGGTCGCACGTAGAACGCGTCGACCTGACCGGCCCGGATGTAGGTGGGCAGCTGGTCGAGGTGGCCCACGACCATGTCGGCCAGCGCGAACGCGAGGTTGGACAGCGCGAACACGAGCAGCGCGGCGGTGAAGTCGAGCCCGCCGAGCACGTCGACGTTGTGGAATATGACCCACACCTCCGCGAACTCGGCCAGACCCGCCCCGAGCGTCCCGAGCACGTCGGTGACGAACGAGGTGCGGTACTGCATCTGCGCCCGGGCACGCGAGGCGAGCAGGACGCGGTACGGGCGCAGCCGCTCGGCCAGGGTCGCCACCTCCGGGCGCCGCACCGGCCCGGACACGGTCGTCGGGTCAGCCACCCTGCACCTCCAGCTTGCGGCGGCCGGCCCGCATGACCACCTGGCCGAGGGCGACGAGTGCCACCGCCCAGAACACCTGGCTCGCGATCGTCGGCAGCACCTGAGCGCCCGTGACGCGCCCGGCGAGGATGTCGATGGGGTTCTGGAGCATCGACGGGAACGGCGACCACTGCGCGATGGTCCGCAACCAGTCCGGGAACCACGGCACGGGCACGTAGAGGCCGCAGAGCAGCCCGCCGAAGATCATGTAGAGCAGCCGGATGCCCCGCACCTCGACGAGCCAGAACGCGAGGAGGTTGACGACGAAGCTGCCCGCGAAGGCGACGACGACGGCCAGCGCCACCGACACCATGCCGGCGACCCACCCCACCACCCCCGGCGGCCACGCCAGGTCGAACAGGAGGGCACCGACGAGCAGCGCGGGCGCGCCGCGCGCGATGAGGTTGATGCCGGCACGCCCGAGATCGGCTGCGAGATAGGCGTACTGCGGGTCGAGGGGGCGCAGGAAGTCGATGGCGATGTCGCCGGTCCGGACCCGCTGCCCCACCTCCTGGAAGCCCCAGAGGTTGACGGTGCCGAGCAGCGCCTGGCCCCACCACACGAACGCGACGGCAGCCGGGGCGTCGTAGCCGCCGATGGCCGAACCGGCCGACGCGACGGCCGCGAGCACGATCGAGGCGCGGATCAGCCCGAAGACCGAGTTCGTCGTCATTCCGGCGAGGAGCGCGAGCCGGTAGGTCGAGTGGCGCCGGAAGCCCGCTCGGACGAGCAGCCAGAAGGTCGCCATCGCCGCCGCTCCCCCTCTCGCTCCCCCGGTGCCCCGGCCGGAGGCACGAGGGGCCACGTTACAAGTCAGGCCGCGACTCGGCAACGGAAGCTGCCGCGGCGCACGCGAGGGCGCCGGCGCGCGCGCCCCGATGTGGTGAGGTGTGCTCATGTCCCGGTCACCGCACGAGCTGTCCCCCGAGGCCCTCGAGTTCCTCGCGGTCAGGCACCTGGCCACGCTGACGACCCTGCGGCGCGACGGCTCACCGCACGTGACGCCGGTCGGGTTCACTTGGGACGCAGAGGCGCTCGTCGCCCGCGTCATCACGAGCCGGACCAGCCAGAAGGCCGTCAACGCCGCCCGCGGCGACAGGGCCGCGGTGTGCCAGGTGGAGGGACGCCACTGGCTGACCCTCGAGGGGAGCACCCGCGTCCTCGACGACGCGGCGACCGTGGCCGACGCGGAGCGCCGCTACGCCGCGCGCTACCGTCAGCCCCGCGCCAACCCGCAGCGGGTCGTCGTCGAGATCGCCGTCGACCGCGTGCTCGGCAACCTCTGACTGGCCCAGCCCAGCCGCACGCCCAGCCCAGCCGCACGCCCAGCCCACGCGTCCCTACCCCTCCTTGTCGAGTGGGCGCTCTCTCCCTCGAGAAAGTGCCCACTCGAGGGTCGAGGAGGAGGGTGGTCTCAGGTGGTCTCAGGTGGTCTCAGGTGGTCTCAGGCAGGGAGGCGGTAGCGGTCGCCGCCGAGCGGCTCGACGAGGCCGTCGGCGACGAGCGAGTCGAGGCAGCGCATGACCTGGCCGGCGTCGGGCCCGCTGTCGGCGAGGTCGGTCAGGGGCAGGTCGGCGTGCCGGTCACGCAGCCGCCGCAGCAGCTCCCCGCGCACCTGACGGTCGGTGCCGTGCCAGGCCTGACCCCGCCGCGGCGGACCGTCGTAGGCCGGGCGGCCGTCGAGGTTCCACGCACAGAGGTCGGCCACCGGGCACTCCTCGCAGCGTGGCCCGCGCGCCACGCACACGAGCGCTCCGAGCTCCATGACGGCGACGTTCCACGTGTTGGCGGTGTCGCGGTCGGCCGGCATCGAGTCAGCGGCAAGACGCGCCTCGGCCCGGTTGAGCGTGAGGTTCGGGAAGGCCTTGCCCTCGACGGCCCGGGCCAGGACGCGTCGGACGTTGGTGTCGACGACGACCTCGGGCAGGCCGAACGCGAAGCACGACACGGCCGCAGCGGTGTAGGCCCCGACACCCGGGAGGGCGAGCAGCTCGGCGGGGGTGCCGGGCACCTCGCCACCGTGCCGCTCGACCATCGCGGTCGCAGCCTCGTGCAGGCGCAGTGCCCGACGCGGATAGCCGAGCCGGCCCCACGCGCGCACGGCATCTCCGGGCGCGGCCGCGGCGAGCGCGCCGGGCGTCGGCCAGCGCTCCATCCACTCACGCCAGATCGGCTCGACCCGGGCGAGGGGCGTCTGCTGCGACATCACCTCGGACAGGAACACGCCCCAGGGGCTGCAGTCGGGGGCTCGCCACGGCAGCTCCTGCCGACCGGCCTCGGCGTACCAGGCGTTGACGCGCTCGTGGAGCAGCGGCGTGGCGACGGGTGATGAGGGCGGCGGGGTGGGCACGGCGGCATCGTAGGCGCCGGCACGGACGCCGGACGCGTGGGTCAGACGTAGCGCTCGAGGATGCTCGACTCCGCGAGGCGTGAGAGGCCCTCGCGGACGGCGCGCGCTCGGCCCTCGCCGACGCCCTCGACGAGCATGAGGTCCTCGATGCCGGCGGCGAGGAGGCGCTGGAGCGACTCGAAGTGCGTGACGAGGCGCTCGACGATCGCGCTCGGCAGCCGCGGCACCTTGGTGAGCAGGCGGTAGCCGAGCGGGCTGACGGGCGCGTCGAGGCTGTCGCCGACGACGGAGAACCCGACGGCGCGGGCACCCGCGGGCAGGTCGAGCAGCTCGACGGAGTTGAGCGCCTCGAGGTTGGCCAGGGCCTCGTCGAGGGTCAGGCCGGACTTCGTGGCCGGCAGGTAGTCGCGAATGACGAGCTCGCGGTCGTTGCCGAGACCGCCGACGAGCTCCTCGAGCTGGAGGCTGAGCAGGCGACCGTCGGTGCCGAGCTCGACGACGTAGTCCTGGATCTCGGCCGAGATGCGCCGGACCATCTCGAGGCGCTGGAGCACCGCCGTGACATCGCGGATCGTGACGAGGTCCTCGATCTCGAGCGCGGACAGCGTGCCGGTGACCTCGTCGAGGCGGGCCTTGTAGCGCTCGAGGGTCTGCAGGGCCTGGTCGGCGCGCGAGAGCGTCGTGGGCGACCCCTCGATGACGTGGCGGAGGTCGCCGACGTAGAGCGCGACGACACCCATCGACTGGCTCACCGAGATGACGGGAAAGCCGGTCTGCTTGGCGACCCGCTCGGCCGTGCGGTGCCGCGTACCGGACTCGGTGGTCTCGATGCTGGAGTCGGGCACCAGCTGCGTGGCGGCGCGGAGGATGCGCGCGCCCTCGCGGTCCAGGACGACGGCGCCGTCCATCTTGCAGAGCTCGCGCAGGCGGGTGGCGGAGAACTCGACCTCGAGGGCGAAGCCACCGGTGCAGATGGACTCGACGACGCGGTCGAAGCCCAGGACGATGAGGGCGCCGGTGCGGCCGCGGAGGATCCGTTCGAGGCTGTCCCGCAGCTCGGTGCCCGGGGCCACAGCGGCGAGGGCCGCGCGGAGCAGCAGCTCGTCGTTCCGGTCCATCACGTCCCTGTCAGCAGAGGGCGAGCCCAGCGCGTCGACCCCGGTCGGTCGCAGTCTAGACGGTGCCGAGGGCATGCGCGCCGGATGTCCGGGCACCGGCGAGGCGTCCGATGGCCTCGATGGCACGGGGGACGTCGGACACCTCGACCGCCCGGATGCCCTGCGGCACCGTGGTGTCGGCCAGGCTGCCCGCGGGGACGAGCGCGTGCCGGAAACCGAGGCGCGCCGCCTCGGACAGTCGCCGGTCGAGCCCGGTGACGCGGCGGACCTCTCCGGCGAGCCCGACCTCGCCGAGGGCGATGACGTCGGGGGCCAGCGGCTGGTCGACGACCGAGGACGCGACGGCGCACACGATGGCGAGGTCGGCGGCCGGCTCGGTGATGCGGACGCCGCCGACGGTGGCGGCGAAGATGTCGCGTGAGCCGACCGGAGCGCCGGCGCGCTTGTCGAGGACGGCGATGATCATCGCGAGCCGGGAGGCGTCGAGGCCGCTCGAGGTGCGACGCGGCGAGGGCAGCGGCGAGGGCGCCACGAGCGCCTGCACCTCGGCCACGAGCGGGCGGCGACCCTCGAGGGTGACGGTGACGCACGTGCCGGCGACCGCGTGGTCGCGGCTCGACAGGAACAGCCCGCTCGGGTCGGGCAGCCCGACGATGCCGACGTCGGACAGGTCGAAGCAGCCGACCTCGTCGGTGGGGCCGTACCGGTTCTTGACCGCGCGGACGAGCCGCAGCCGCGAGTGGCGGTCGCCCTCGAACTGGACGACGACGTCGACGAGGTGCTCGAGGACGCGCGGCCCGGCGATCGAGCCGTCCTTGGTGACGTGGCCGACGAGCAGCACCGCCATGCCGCGCGACTTGGCCGACTGGATCAGGCTGGCCGCGACCTCGCGGACCTGCGAGACGTTGCCGGGCTGGCCCTCGACGTCGGCGCTGGCGACGGTCTGGACGGAGTCGACGACGAGCAGCTGGGGGGCGCGCGCCTCGACGTGGCCGAGGACGGTGCCGAGGTCGGTCTCGGACGCGAGGTAGAGCGAGTCGGCGAGGGCCTCGATGCGCCCGGCCCGCGCGCGGACCTGGGCGGCCGACTCCTCGCCGCTGATGTAGAGGACGTCGGCACCCGTGCGGGCCGCTCGGGCGGCGACGTCGAGCAGCAGCGTCGACTTGCCGACGCCCGGCTCGCCGGCGACGAGGACGACGGCCCCGGGAACGAGACCGCCGCCGAGCACGCGGTCGAACTCGGCCACGCCGGTGGGACGCGCAGCGGCCTGCGTGACGTCGACGTCGCCGATGCGTGGCGCCGGTTGGACGACCGATGCGGGAGCCGTGCGGGCCGTGGTGGCGCCGACCTCAGCGACGGTGCCCCACGCCTGGCACTCGCCGCACCGGCCGACCCACTTGACGGTGGTCCAGCCGCACTCGGCGCAGCGGTAGCCGGGGGCGCGCCGCCCCGGCGCTGACGATCTCGTCGCGGTCCTCGAAGCCATGGCGACGACCGTAGGGCCCGGGGCCGACAACGCCCCGCAGCCCCGCCGACGGCACCGGAAAGGCCCTCCCGCGTGCGTGCGAGACTGGGGTCATGGAGTCGGTCATGCCCTACGTGCTCGCGATCGTGCCGACGGTCGGAGTGGCCGCGCTGTTCTATTTCGTCATCAAGACCATTCTCGAGGGTGACCGCCGCGAGCGACTGGCCCAGGCCAAATGGGAGGCCGAGCACGACCGCCGCGAACAGGCGGAAAAGCAAGCCGCCGACGAGGTGACCACGACGGACATTTCCGCCGATGCGGGCGGCCCTGTGAATGGTTCACGTCGCCCCGACGGTTCGGGAACCGACCGGGCCGGGCACTGAGACGTTTTCGACGCGCGAATGGCCCGAGAACCGTCAGCGGCCTGAATCGCATTCGGGCACACGTCCCCCGTTCAGAACGACACGGACACCGAAAAGGTCACGCGCGGACAATTTCACACGAGCGGCCCCTCCAATTCTCCGAGGGAAATGCATTTCCGGGGAAAGAGCGGTAAATTGATCCCGCCCATCCGATGATCCGTCCGATGATCCGTCCGATGATCCGTCCGATGGGCGCGCTTTCCCCTCCATCACCACCCCTTCTGCAGACGGAGAAACATGGCTCAGCGTGTCGAAGTGAGACTCATCGACGACATCGACCAGGGTGACGCCGACGAGACCGTGACGTTCGCCCTCGACGGTGTGACGTACGAGATCGACCTGTCCGACCAGAACGCCAAGAAGCTGCGCGACGAGTTCGCCTCGTGGGTCGGCCACGCCCGTCGCAGCGGCGGCGGCGCACGCTCGACGACGAAGCGCCGCAGCAGCGGCGGTGGCGCCAAGCGCGACCTCGCTGCCGTGCGCGAGTGGGCCCGGTCCAACGGGCACCAGGTCTCCGACCGCGGCCGCATCTCGGCCGAGGTCCAGGAGGCCTACGACAAGGCGCACTGACACCGGTCGCACCTGCAGGGCCCGGCACCGCACGGTGCGGGGCCCTCGTGCATCCCGCGCCCTCGCGCGTCCCGCGCCCTCGCGCGTCCCGCGGCCC